>JAEDMI010000219.1 GCA_016303085.1 Acetatifactor sp. | reverse complement strand
CCTGACAGCTCTCAGCGCTCTGCTGAGTGCACTGCCTGCTCCGCCCTCGTCATCGTTTCCCGTAAGCTGCCGGCTTTCGGACAAGCTTTCCAGAATCCGTCTGCTGTTTGTCATCAGACGATACTTTTTCTCCAGCTCCTCATCCTCGCCGGGTATCAACTTTGCCGTCTCGATCTCCCGACACTCAAACTCCGCCAGAGCCTGCTCCTTCCCCCTGGATTCCTCATCCATGGTCTCTTCCTCCAGAGCCTTCCTTAAATCCCTGCATCTGCCGTATATCAATGCAACATCTTCCGCTGCGGCTTCATACTCAGCTCCGCAGAAGGAATCCAGAATTTCCATATGCTTTTTCTGATTCAGCAGGGACTGGTGTTCGTGCTGTCCGTGAATGTCAATCAGCACCTCCGCCAGCTCCTTTACCTGCTTTGCGGTCACAGTTTCACCGTTAATTTTGCAGACACTCTTTCCCACCTGCATTTTCCGGCTGATAATCACTGTGCCGTCCTCCGCAGGCTCCAGTTCCAACTGCTCCAGCTTTTCCCCCACTCTGTCGCCGTCCGCCGAAAACACAAGCTCCACCAACGCATTTTCCGCTCCGGTACGCAGCATTTCCTTCTCAAATTTTCCCCCCAGCGCCAGGTTGATACTTCCGATTAACAGGGATTTTCCCGCACCGGTCTCACCGGTGAGAATATTCAATCCCCTGCCGAATTCCACCTCCGTCTCTTCCATCAGCGCCAGATTTTTCACATGTAAACTTTGCAGCATTTTTCCTCACATTCCGCCGCCCCCGCGACACAACCTATGCCCTTATCAGGCTATACAGCTTCTCCATCAACTCCTGAGTTTCCTCCACGGTGCGCACAGCCAGAAAAATCGTGTCATCTCCTGCGATACAGCCCACGATTTCTTTAAATTTCATGGCATCCAACGCCGCGGCAACAGCCATCGCCATACCGGATACCGTCTTCATCACCAGAATATTCTGGGCCATATCTATTGTAACAAAGCCATCCCTGAGCACGCGGATATATTTGTCTCCCATGTGCCCGTCGTCCTGCTTCAGGATTGCATATTTTTGTTTTCCACCGGCTGTCGGAACCTTCGTCAGTTTCAGTTCCCTGATATCCCTGGAGACAGTGGCCTGTGTCACCGCAAAGCCCTCATCCCGCAGTCTGCCCGCCAACTCCTCCTGGGTTTCCACATCATATTTCTGAATAAGCTCTATAATTCTTCCGTGTCTGTTTTTTTTCATGGGTATCCCCCTTCTTCCGCAAGCATTCCATAAAGAACGCTGTTCCGGTATTCTTTATCATACAAAACAGTTCCGTCGGGCAGAACTGTCATTCCGCCATCTTCTTATGCAGCACTTCCAAAAAGCTGACCTGGTTCAGCTGAATAAACTCCGTCATTTTCTCTGACTTCACTATACGAAGCCTGTCGCCGCTGCGGAGAGGAACTGTATGGCTGCCGTCAAAGCTTGCCTCAACTGTCTGTACTCCCTCTTCTCTCCCCCGGGGAATCTCAATATCAATGACATCTTCGGGTGAAAGAATGATACTTCTCTGATTCAACATGTGAGGACAGATCGGAGTCAGCATAATCAATCTTGCACCGGGCTCAATCAGCGGGCCACCGGCTGAAAGATTGTAGCCGGTGGAGCCTGTAGGGGTCGTCACAATCATACCGTCCGCACTGTAATCATTCAGGAACTGTCCGTTGACATAAATATTAAATCTGATAATCTGCAGGGACCCTCTTCTGGATATGACGATATCGTTCAATGCCCAGCCCTCTTCCGTCTGTCCGTCTCCCAGATATGCCCTGCCATTGAGCATCATCCTGCTCTCCTTCTCATAATCCCCCGAAATGAGACGTTCCAATGCCTCCTCCAGATTTGCCGGTTCGATTTCTGTCATATATCCCAAAGTTCCCAGATTGACACCGATTATGGGAATGTTCATTTCTACGGTCTCTCTTGCCGCTCTGAGCACCGTGCCGTCACCGCCAAGCACAATCATACAGTCCGCATTTGTGTCCTCCCAATCGCCCTCCTCCAGCTTTACGGAGACCTTTTGTCCCCTCTCCTCCAGATAGGTGCGGATGCGGTTTGTAGTAGCCATGTCTCTGTCTTTATGTTTGTTCGTATAAATCAGAAAATGCTTCATAACCTCTCCTTAAAGGGAATGGGAATTTTCCACCGTCTCCCTGATGATTTTCTGCCATTCCTCCCTGTGGGCCGGACCCGTTCCCGACTCTGTAATTTCCTTTAAGGCTGCCTCGGCTTCCTGCTCGGTAAGCCGTCCCACAGCCTCCTCCGGTTCCCGCTCCTTCTTCAAATGTACCAGGTACTCAATATTTCCCTCCGGTCCCTTGATGGGAGAATACTCCAGATGAAGAACCGAAAAGCCGATGCTGTCCGCATAGTTCACAATCTTCTCAATGACCTGCCGGTGTGTCTCCGGTTCTCTTACCACGCCGTTCTTTCCTACCTTTTCCCGCCCCGCCTCAAACTGGGGCTTGATGAGACATACCATCTCACCACCCACCTTCAGCAAGTTCCGGGCCGGAATCAATATCTTTGTCAGAGAGATAAAAGACACATCCACACTGGCAAAATCCAGCTTCTCCTCAATGTCCTCCGGCACCATATACCGGAAATTCGTCTGCTCCATGCAAACCACTCTCTCATCATTTCTGAGCTTCCAGGCCAGCTGCCCATGCCCAACGTCCACCGAATAAACTTTTAGCGCACCGTTCTGCAGCATACAGTCCGTAAAACCGCCTGTGGATGCTCCGATGTCCATGCAGACCTTATCCGTCAGTTCAAATGCCCACTTCTCCATGGCTTTTTCCAGCTTTAATCCGCCGCGGCTCACGTATTTTAGGGTGCTTCCCCTGACCTCCAGCTGAATCTTACTTTCATCAAAAGCAGTTCCTGCCTTGTCCTCTTTCTGTCCGTTGACATAGACATTTCCCGACATAATGATTGCTTTTGCCTTTTCCCTGGAAGCGGCGTAGCCCTGATTTACAAGAATAACATCCAAACGCTCTTTCATCTGTCTTTACCTGTTCCTCCGCCTGGCCTCTCCAACTGTCCGGGCTAAACATTTGTCTGAATTACATCTTCAATACGGTTTACGATGCTGTCCGCATCAATTCCGATTTCCTGTTTTAAAAGTTCAACGTTTCCATGCTCCACATAGACATCCGGAATGCAGATGTTCAGGCAACTGTTTTTGAGATTGTTCCTGTTTATACAATCCAGCACCTTTTCACCATAGCCGCCGCAAAAGACATTTTCCTCCATGGTGACAATCAGCATATGATCCTTACATGCCTCCTTCACCGCATCTTCATCGATAGGCTTTACAAATCTTGCATTGATCAGGCTCACACCGTAGCCCTTGCCTTTCAGTTGTTCTCTGACCTGTTCTGCGGTTTTTACCATACTGCCCACGGCAAAAAGCGCAATCTCCCATTCCCGATAAATCCACTCCGCTTTTCCCAGTTCCACGGGATCCCGAAACTCCTTCAGCCCGTCGTAGGCAGTGCCTCTGGGATATCGGATGGCAATGGGCGCCTCCAGCCCTACGGCAAATTTCATCATATCCGAAAGTTCCCACTTGTTCTTGGGCGCGCAGACATGCATGTTCGGAATACCTGTCAGGTATGTAAAATCAAAGATTCCCTGATGTGTCTCCCCATCACTTCCCACCAGCCCTGCCCTGTCCACGGCGAAGACTACCGGAAGATTCTGGATGCACACATCGTGCAGAATCTGGTCATATGCTCTCTGTAAAAAGGAGGAATAGACCGCTACAATGGGCTTCAGTCCTCCTGCGGCAAGCCCCGCCGCAAAGGTGACGGCATGCTCCTCCGCAATTCCCACGTCAAAGAAACGCTCCGGGTACATGTTACGGAAACGCTTCAGACCTGTTCCGTCAGGCATGGCTGCCGTAATTGCCACGATTTTTTCATCCCTCTGCCCCAGCTTACACATCACCGTAGAAAACACATCCGTATAGTTTGCCACGGTTCTGGGGTTGGATGGCAACCCCGTCTCGATATCAAAAGGCTCCGCTCCGTGGAATCTGGCCGGGTGTCTCTCTGCCGGTGCATATCCCTTGCCCTTCTGAGTGATGACATGAACCAACACGGGGCCCTTCACCCGCTTCGCTTCATTGATTACCTTCACCATTGCCTCTATATCGTGTCCGTCTACGGGACCAAGATATGTC
>JAEDMI010000218.1 GCA_016303085.1 Acetatifactor sp. | reverse complement strand
AGATAGTGCCGATAGTCAAATCATGGTCAAATTTGTCCAGATTAACCACACCCTTGATTTTCACAAAGGTACCCGGTTTCAATCCTCCCATCAATTCCTTTACAAACTCATTTCTGGCAAAAAGCTTTACGCCGATAGTATCCGTAAAATCCGTTACATCAAACATGACAATGGTTTTTTCATTCTTGATTTCACGGCTGTCCAGCTTCAGAATCTTTCCCCGGATAGTCACCTCGCCCATCTCACCGATTATATCCTCGATGTGCAGAGCCTCGTCCTCAAAATCCTTGCCGTATATCACATCGGGATTATCGGACTGTTTTAGGGTTTTGGTATAATCACCGCCCCTCCTGAACTCTCCTCTGCTCTTTCTGAATTCTCCGCCCTGGAAGGTCTTGCCGCTCTGGAAGGTCTTGCCGCCCTGTCCGGGCGCCGTCACTGCTCCCTTTGTGGCCGATTCTCCTGTCCTTGCTTCTCCTGCTTTTATGTCTCCTGCTTTTGCGTCACCCGACTCCTGAGGTGTCTCCGCAGCATCCCGATACCCCCGGACACCGTCTTCTCCATGTCCCTTTTCCTTCACGGTACGGCGATAAATTTCATTCACCTTCATCTGAATCTTCAGTTCATCATCCTCGGCAAACTTTCCCGTCTGTGCTTCTCTGTATTCTACAGTCACACTGCAAGCCGCATCGCTCCACCAGAATTTTTTCCAGTACGCGAACCAGCTCCGCCTCCTTGCTTCGGTTTAAGACGGTATCCTCCACGGTCAGGGTCATCTTCCCCTGCTCCGGGTAAGCAATTTCCGCCGTCCGAAAGGCATTGTATTCAATATGGCTGTAGTCCTTCAATTCCTCCAGTATGCTTTCCCGGTATATTTCCATCAGGTTTTCCGGTGTATACTGGGAGGACAGTTCAAAACGCTCATGTATCTTTACGGAAATCGCCACATTCGGAAAAAGCTGCATTTTGATTTCCGCCTCCGTCTTCCGGATATCCTCCTTCAGAATGAGCCTTGTGCTGAAAAGATAAACGTGCAAAACATCCTTCCGCTTTGTGGTTGACACTCTCTCCACCGAGGACTGCTCCAGCTTATCGTGGAGCGGATTATTTATTTGTAATGTAGGAAAAACCTCAAAGAAAGGCTTTGTCATTTATTCTTCACCCGTCCAGTTGTCCAATTCTTCTTTCAGTGCGGAAAGCAGCTGCTCCTCCGGTACCTTGCGGATAATCTCACCCTTTTTGATGAGCAGACCCTCGCCGATGCCTCCGGCTACGCCCAAATCCGCCTCCCTGGCTTCCCCGGGACCGTTGACTGCACATCCCATCACAGCCACCTTGATATCCAGGGGATAATCCTCTACCAGCTTCTCCACCTTTGTGGCAAGCCCAATCAAATCAATCTGCGTTCTGCCGCAGGTAGGGCAGGATACCACCTCAATTCCGCCCTTTCTCAATCCCAGTGTTCTCAAAATCAGCTTTGCGGACTTAATCTCTTCCACGGGATTCCCCGTAAGAGACACACGTATTGTGTCCCCGATTCCCTGATTCAGAATCAGGGCTAAGCCGATGGCTGACTTGATATTGCCGCTCTGCACCGTACCCGACTCCGTAATACCCACATGCAACGGGTAATCGGTCTTATCAGCCAGCAGTTCATGAGCTTTCACACACATGAGAACATCCGAGGACTTGATGCTGATGACAAGGTTACGGTAATCAAACTCCTCAATCATGCGCACCTTGTCCAACGCGCTCTCCACAATTCCTTCCGCTGTCACACCGCCGTATTTTTCCACCAGGTTTTTCTCCAGAGAACCGCTGTTGACCCCGACGCGGATGGGAATATTTCTCTCCTTTGCCGCGTCCACCACCGCCTTCACCTTCTCTGCGCTGCCGATGTTTCCGGGGTTGATACGAATCTTGTCTGCACCGTTCTCCATGGCGGCAATCGCCATCCGATAATCAAAATGAATATCCGCCACCAGCGGAATATGAATCTGTTTCTTTATCTCACCGATTGCCCTTGCTGCCGCCTCTGTGGGAACGGTGCAACGGATAATTTCGCAGCCCGCCCTCTCCAGTTCCAATATCTGGGCAACGGTGGCTTTCACATCCTCCGTCTTTGTATTTGTCATGGACTGTATCAATATGGGATTTCCACCCCCGATTTTTCTGTCGCCAATCTGTACCACACGTGTATGCTCTCTGTACATAAACCTCTCCCCTTTTATTACCCTCACTTCTGTCATCAAATCTGCAATCATCGGGATGCTATGATAATCATATCCTTTTCTTTCGGAATGCGCAAGGTATAATTATGGTAACAGTTCCGCCTACAGCTTCACTATCACCCTTTCCTGCAGAACTGCCCGGGACTGACCTGCAATGCCAGATTTTCCATGCACAGCCTGATTAGCTGCAAGGGAATCTGTGCATCCCTGTATTTTTTCGGAAGACGTTCCCGGATTTGCTCCGGACCGGCAGGAGAGAAATCTAACGCATTATAAATTGCCAAAAGTTCCGGTTCTCCCGTCAACATTTTTTCATCTTCCCCGGAAACTTCCATGGAAAGCCCCTGTGTTTTCTCCCCTCTTGCCCAATCTTCGCAGGTTGTGTATCGTCTTTCCGCAATTTTTTTCAGTTCCTCCATAAATTCATCCGTGTCTAACAGTATTCCGGCCCCCAGCTTAATCAGCCGATTACATCCAACGCTTAAACTGTCCGTTATCCTGCCCGGTACGACATAAACCTCTCTGCCCTGCTCCAGCGCCATGTCCACGGTGATGAGTGTCCCGCTCTTCTCCCTGGCCTCCACCACGATAACAGCGTCCGCCAACCCGCTGACGATACGGTTTCTGGCCGGAAAATGCCGGGCGATGGCCGGCGTCCCCTTTGGATATTCCGATAGGATACCCCCCGCCGCCTTCAACTTCTCATACAGTCTTCTGTTCCCTGCGGGATAACACACATCCACACCGCTTCCCAGAACCGCGAAAGACCTGCCGCCTGCATCCACAGCCGCCTCCTGCGCAATTCCGTCGATTCCTCTTGCCATACCGCTGATTACCTGTATTCCGTTTCGGCCAAAGACGTTGCCCAGATGGGCAGCCACATACTTTCCGTACTCCGAACAATCTCTTGCACCTATCACCGCCACAGAGGGCATCTGTTCTCCGGGCAGGCTCCCGAGCACATACAATTCTTCCGGCGGTTTCGGAATTTCTTTCAGCCTCCGCGGATAGTCCTTTTCCTCTTTCCTGAACACTCTGATTTCTTTCTCTTCCAATCTGATCCTCTCACCTCCAATAATCCGGGGACGGCCTGTAGAAAGAAGCCTCCAGCAGATGCGTTCTGCTCAACTTTTCCTCTCCGGCAAGGTCGGCCACGGTTCTCGCCACCTTCAGTATCCTGTGATACGCTCTTGCACTGAGCTTCAGGGAGTGATACATCTGCTCCATAAACTCCTGTTCCTCCCTGCCCAGCGGGCAATACCTGTCTATATCCGCCCCTCGGATGTCCGCATTGAAACGACAGTCTGTTCCCTCAAAACGTCTTGTCTGAATCTCTCTCGCTCTCATGACTCTCGTCCTGATATCCCCGCTGCTCTCCGATTTTTTCTTTCTGTTCAACCCGGATATATCCACCGCCTGCAATTCCACGCAAAGATCAATTCTGTCCAAAATAGGCCCGGACACTCTGCCCATATACTTTTTTATCTGAGACTCCGTGCATCGGCAGCGGTTTCTGTCCGGGTAATATCCGCAGGGACAGGGATTCATGGCACAGACCAGCATAAAGTCGCTGGGATAGTTTACATTTCCGCCGGCTCTTGCAATAGAAACCTCCCGCTCCTCCAACGGCTGTCGGAGAGAATCCAATGCACTCCTCTGAAACTCGGGAAGCTCGTCCAAAAACAATACCCCTCTGTGAGCCAGGGAAATCATGCCGGGACGGGGATTGGAGCACCCCCCGATTAGCGCCGCCTGAGATATGGTATGATGTGGGCTGCGGAAAGGTCTCATTTTCACCAGAGGCTTTCCCTCCTCCAGCATTCCCGCCACACTGGCAACAGAAGTTACCTCCAAGCTCTCCTCCAGTGTCAGCGGAGGCAGGATTCCCGGTATACGCCCGGCGATCATGGATTTCCCCGCTCCCGGCGGCCCCACCATCAAAAGATTATGGAAGCCGGCTGCCGCAATCTCTGCCGCTCTTTTTGCAGTTTCCTGTCCACACACCTCCTCAAAATCCGCA
>JAEDMI010000014.1 GCA_016303085.1 Acetatifactor sp. | reverse complement strand
ACCGGACTCTCCCATAATTGCCACATACTCCCCCGGCTCCACGGAAAAATTCACATCGTCCAGAGCCTGGACCTTGTTGCCACCGAGACGGGTGGTATATACCTTCTTCAAATTCTTCACTTCCAAAAGTGCCATCACTTTTCCTCCTTGTATTAACTTCTTGATACAATCATACAAAAAGAGGAAATGTACAGCAATCGAATTGCCTTACATTTCCCTCGCTAATCTTACATTTTTGTAAGGTTACTTACAAATTTGCGGATTAAAAGCGTGCTACTGTTTCAGCCTGTCGGGCTTATGAATGGTCAAAATCATCCTCGTACCAATGCCCACTTCACTTTCTGCCGCAACGACAATCCCCAATCTGTCAAAAACCTGCTTACAGAGATACAGACCAATACCCGTGGACTTTTTATCCAGGCGGCCGTTATATCCCGTAATACCCTTTTCAAAAATCCGGGGCAAATCCTCCGGACGGATTCCGATACCGGTATCCGCCAGAATCAGACGCACACTTTCCCCCCCATCTTCCACTTCAAAGCGGACACCTCCGGTCTCCGTGTACTTGATACTGTTAGAGAGCATCTGTTCCAGGCAGAAAGAAAACCACTTTTGATCAGTGAGAATTCTCACATTTTCCTCCGGCATCTCCACATTCAGTCCCTTGTTGATAAAGAGCACCGAATACTTTCTCACCGCCTGTTTCAGAAGAGGTACCAGTTCATACTCCTGCAACACAAGGTCAGATGCCATGCTGTCCAGCCGCTGAAAAGTGAGCACCATCTCTGCATACTGCTCTATCTTAAAAAGTTCCTCCCGCATTAAAAATCCGTCTTTGCAATCCTGGTTTTTTTCCAATAAAAGCTTCAGTGCGGAAATGGGCGTCTTAATCTGATGAGTCCACATCAGATAATAATCTCTCCGGTCGGTAGCCTTCTCTTCCTCGTTCAGACGCGCTCTCTCCCAGCATTCGTGAGCCTGCAAAAGCAGATGCTCCAGACGTTGCTCCACTCCTATAGCGCCATTCCCGGACTCAGTGAAAATCTCCCTTCGGCTTAAGACTTCTCCCAGCGCCGGCTCTCCATACTGTTCCAACTGACGCTCAGCCGCCTCGAGCTTTCTGCATCTGTCCACATATTTCAGCCCCTGAATCACCCCAACGACACACCAGAGTGCAAAGGTCAAAAGCGTTGCATAAAGCAGTTTTCTCAGGTTTTCCACATGATAAAGGCTGCCCGTAACCAAAAACAGAAGTACCGTAGCAATATACAACAGGATTGCTGTTTTCTTTTCTCTCAAAAATTGTATCCAGTATTTCATCCGACTTTAATCTCTCTTTTCCAGGCAATAGCCCAGTCCTTTTCTGGTATGTATAACCTCCCCCGCGCCGAAGACCTCCAGCTTTTTTCTCAGTCTGGTCATGTTTACGGTCAGCGTATTGTCATCTACAAAGCAGTCGTTGTCCCAGAGTCTTTTCATGATGGCCTCCCTGGACACAGTCTGCCCTGCGTTCTCCAAAAGCAGCTGCAGGATACGGAATTCATTCTTCGTCAACTCCTGCCTCCGTCCGTCAATCAGCACCGCGGCATCCGTCATGTCAAGCAAAATTCCCTTGTATTCCAGCACGCTGGTCTGTCCCCGGAAGGAATAGGTTCTGCGGAGCATTGCCTGTACCTTGGCAGCCAGCACTTCCGGTTCAAAGGGCTTGGTCACGAAATCGTCTCCGCCCATGTTCACCGCCATGACGATATTCATATTGTCTCCTGCCGAAGAGACAAAAATCACAGGCACCTGAGACACCTGCCTGATCTGCCCGCACCAGTAATGTCCGTTGAAAAAGGGCAACCCGATATCCATGAGCACAAGGTGTGGACTCACATCGGTAAATTCCTTCATCACATTCTGAAAATCTCTTACGCAGAACACCTCGTAGCCCCACTTTTCCAGATAATTTTTCACCTGTTTGGCAATAACCGTGTCATCCTCCACCACAAGAATTCTGTATTTTTCCATTCCCTTTTCCCTCTGCCCTCATTCCTTCCCACTTCCCTCGGAAGCTGGGTTTTAACTCGCATCTGCGATGCTCTATTGTCTGCTTCGCATCAATATTCCTCTTCTTCCTCACCCTCGTGGATATCGGACTTTGGTTTCTTCAGCCCTTCAATCACGATATGATTCTTCTCCGCGTAATCCCATAAGGCAGCGTGAATGGCTTCCTCCGCCAACAGGGAACAGTGTACTTTTACCGGGGGAAGACCGTCCAAAGCTTCCATCACCGCCTTGTTGGTTACCTGCATGGCTTCCCGGATTGTCTTTCCCTTTACCAGTTCCGTAGCCATGGAACTGGTAGCAACGGCAGCGCCGCAGCCGAAGGTCTTAAACTTCACATCCCGAATGATGCCGTTCTCATCGATGTCCAAAAACATCCTCATGATATCTCCGCACTTTGCGTTTCCAACGGTTCCCACACCGCTGGCATTTTCTATCTCTCCCACATTTCTGGGATTCTGAAAGTGATCCATTACCTTTTCACTGTACATATCTTTCCTCCATTATTTCTCCGCTGCTCATCTCTGCAAGATAAATTGTTTCCCGGCCGCAGCAGTCAAACTAAACTTCCGATTTTTACTTCCGGCTCTGATTTTTCTTTATAAAGTCCTCATATAAAGGTGACATATTCCGAAGTTTCTGCACTATCTCCTTCAGATTATCCACCACAAAATCCAGTTCTTCCTTCGTATTCTCCTCCGAAAGCGTCATTCTCAAAGAGCCGTGAGCTTCCTCATGCTTTAAGCCGATGGCAAGCAGAACATGAGAAGGGTCCAAAGAGCCGGAGGTGCAGGCAGAACCGCTGGATGCACAGATTCCTTTCATGTCCAGCATAATCAAAACCGATTCCCCTTCGATAAACAGGAAGGAAAAATTCACATTTCCCGGAAGTCTCTTTGTCCTGTGCCCGTTTAGGCGGCAATAAGGAATTTCTTTCTCGATTCTCTCTATCAGATAATTTCTAAGTTCTGTTTCTTTTGCCGTTTTCTCCTCCATGATGCGCAATGCCCTTGTAGTTGCTGCTTCCAGGCCAACAATTCCGGGCACATTTTCCGTCCCCGCCCTGCGGTTTCTCTCCTGGGCTCCGCCGTGGATAAGGGAGCGCAGCTTCAGACCCGAACGGATATAGAGGAAGCCGACTCCCTTGGGGCCGTTCAGCTTATGCCCGCTGGCGCTGAGCATGTCTACGTTCAGTTCATCCACATTGATGGGTATCTGTCCAAAGGCCTGTACCGCATCAGTGTGAAACAGGATACCGTGCTCTCTGGCAATGGCTCCGATTTCCGCGATGGGCTCGATGGTT
Source organism: Acetatifactor sp. (assembly GCA_016303085.1). GTDB lineage: Bacteria > Bacillota > Clostridia > Lachnospirales > Lachnospiraceae > Acetatifactor. The sequence goes on along the minus strand of JAEDMI010000014.1, from coordinate 19,528 downwards.
CCGATTTCATTGTTGGCAAACATGACACTGATTAAAATGGTGTCTGGGCGGATAGCTGCCTTCAGCTCCTCCAAATCTACCAGCCCATCCTTGTCCACTCCCAGATAAGTCACCTCAAAGCCTTTCTTCTCCAAATATTCACAGGTATGAAGAATGGCATGATGCTCGATTTTGGTGGTAATAATATGCTTCCCCTTTGTCTCGTAGGCCTCCGCCGCACATTTTAACGCCCAGTTGTCCGACTCGGAACCTCCGGCTGTAAAATAAATCTCCTCCTGTTTTGCGCCGATGGCCGCAGCAATCGTTCTCCTTGCCTGATTTACTGCCTTCTTGGCCCCGGAGCCGAGAGAATAGATGGTGCTGGGGTTTCCGTAGTTTTCCGTAAAATACGGCAACATAGTTTCCACAACCTCAGGCGCAGTCTTTGTGGTAGCCGCATTGTCCAAATATATCATTGACCTTTACCTCTTTTCTTTCTGTCACTTAGTCCCGCAAATCTTTTAATCTATACCGTTCTGCTAGGAATTACACGTCTACTATAGCACCCCCACTATGTTCTGTCAACCGTCAAAGCAGAATATATATGAAGAAAAACGTTGCTACGGTGATATTCTATGAAATCTGTTAAAAATCATCCGCTGATTATGGGCACTCTGGTTCTCACTCTCACCGGACTCCTGAGCCGCATCATCGGTTTTTTTTACCGTATTTATCTCTCCCGCCTCTTCGGGGAGGAAGGGATGGGGCTTTATCAGCTGATAAGCCCTGTACTGTCCATCTCTTTTTCCCTCACCGCTGCCGGATACCAGACAGCTATTTCAAAGTTGGTGGCGGAGCAGAGCGCCACCAGCAAAACGCCTTCCCTTCGCCCCATGTTTGCGGGCTTGAGCATTTCCGTCCCTCTGTCCCTGCTTTGCAATGCTGTTATTTATTTCGGAGCCGAACCCATTGCCGGAGGTTTGATACAGGAACCCCGCACCGCTTCCATGCTCCGTATTCTCTCCTTCTCCATCCCCTTAAGTGCCGTCCACTCCTGTGTCAACGGTTACTTCTACGGCACAAAAAAAGCCGGGATTCCGGCAGCTTCACAACTGTTGGAGCAGATAACACGGGTAGGCTGCGTCTTTCTCGTCTCCGCCCGCTGCTTTGCGGAAGGAAAAACGCCTTCTATCGGCGTGGCAGTTCTCGGCCTGTCCGTAGGGGAACTGTTTTCCATGCTTTATTCGGCAGCGGCCGTATGGCACTGTATTCAAAAAGATCACCGGCTGCCCGTACCGGATATACCTGCACCTTCGCCCTGCCTATACAGAGGGCTGCTTTCCATGGCGCTGCCCCTGACCGCAAACCGGCTTGTACTGAATCTGCTCCAGAGTGTAGAATCCGTCTCCATTCCCGCCAGGCTCCGGCTCTACGGTTACGACAATGTTACCGCACTGAGCGTATACGGTGTTTTAACAGGTATGGCAATGCCCTTTATCTTCTTTCCCAACGCCCTGACCAGTTCCGTGGCTGTCCTGCTACTCCCTCTCATCTCGGAAAACTACGCTGTCGGCAATCGGGAGGCTGTTCGACAAGCCACCGTAAAAACCGTAAAATATTGCGGACTCATGGGCATATGCTGCATGACAGTCTTTGTACTTTTTGGCAAGTGGGCCGGTACCACCCTGTTTGACAGTCCCCTTGCAGGACACTTTATTACCACACTTGGCTTTATCTGCCCCTTCCTCTACCTGGATACCACCCTGTCCAGTATTCTGCAGGGTCTTGGCAAGGCAGGCTATATTTTCGTCATGAATGTTATCTGTCTATTGATGAGACTCGCTTTTGTGTTTTTTGCCGTCCCCCGCTTCGGCATCACCGGATATCTCTGGGGGCTTCTGGCCAGCCAGTTGACATTGGGCATTCTTTATCTGGTGTGTCTTTACCGCTTTCTGAAACGTACATAAGCGCAAAAATGCCGACTGAAAATCAGTCGGCATCTCTTAAAATTTCTGTATTACAGTACCGTCAGCACTCTCTGTTGCGTACAGATTTCTGGAGCTTCCCACAAAATACTGATACTGCTGCAGCACACGGTCCTTCTTCATATCGTCTATGGCCTTCTCCACATCCAGAGAATGGATATCACTGTCCTTTCCTATGTATCCGAAGTCATCCTGCCTGTTGAAGGTGATGGAAATGTCCTCCAGAGGAGCATCCTTCCGATCCGGTAAAGAAACAGAAGTAAGTTCATGGGAAGGTTCCGAAGCGGGAACTGCCGCCTCACGTACCACACGCTCCTGTTCCCTGACCTCCTCCAGACTGACTTTCGGAATTGTAGGAACCTTATAGTTCTGCAAAAAACTGCTATAATCGCTGATACCGCTTATGTCTATACCCATGTACTCACCTCCTTTTTATTTATATCCTGTGTTATTTATATCGGTTTCCTTTTTCTAAACCTTAGTCTACTTCAGCATCTTTTTTAATTCATCCATAAAGGTATTCACATCCTTGAACTCCCTGTAGACCGATGCAAAACGGACATAGGCAACCGCGTCCAAGTCCTTCAGCTTGTTCATCAGAAGTTCTCCGATGACCTGGCTGGAGATTTCCTTCTCTTCCATATTGGTAATCTCATTCTCTACCTCATCAACCAGATTGGTAATCTGCTGGGCGCTCACCGGTCTCTTGTGACATGCGCGGAGAACACCGGCTTCTATCTTGGAGCGGTCATAAGTTTCTCTGTTATTATCCTTCTTAATGATAATCAGCGGAATGGTCTCTACCTTTTCATAGGTGGTAAACCGTTTGCCGCACTCATCGCACACACGTCTGCGTCGGATGGAATTATTGTCCTCCGCCGGTCTGGAATCAATTACTCTTGTATTTTCATGATTGCAAAAAGGACACTTCATAGGTCTTCTCCTCTTCAGGCATTTTTGCCAAAAATGTATGATTATTCACTATTAAATTTATCATATTTAACAGTGAATGTCAACCAGAATGATATCCGGCCCAATCTGGCAAATATCTTTAAACGGAATCACAATATTCGGTTCACAATTTAGAAAACTCAGCACTTTATTGTTGCCCGGAACCATGATTTTGCAAATACATCCGCTACAGGAGTCAAACTCCAGATCACATACCCTGCCCAGCTTTTTGCAATTCTTAACGTTGATGACATCCTTACATTTCAGTTCGGAAAAAAGCATAGTACACCCCGGAATCCGCTTTTTAACAGTATATGCCGCTGCCATCCCCGTCAGAACAAAATATCGTCTCTCAAAGCGGAATAATTTTTTTCGCCGGGTACATACTACCACTATTCAATACAGGCGCGCGGCGCAGAAACGAGGAAGAACATGGCACAGGGAAAAGTTGAAATCTGCGGAGTAAATACTTCCAAGCTCCCTTTACTGAAATCAGAAGAAAAAGAGGCTCTGTTTCACCAAATCGAAGCCGGTGACACAAAGGCAAGAGAGACCTATATCGAAGGGAATCTGCGCCTTGTTTTAAGCGTCATTAAACGCTTCTCTTCCAGCAGCGAAAATGTGGATGATTTGTTCCAGATAGGCTGTATCGGGCTGATAAAGGCAATCGACAATTTTGATTCTTCCCTGAATGTAAAATTTTCCACTTACGCCGTCCCCATGATTATAGGGGAAATCCGGCGTTTCTTAAGGGATAACAGCAACAGCATCCGAGTATCCCGCTCTCTGAAGGATACTGCGTATAAAGCAATTTATGCCAGAGAAACTCTTACCAGAAAAAACATGAAGGAACCCTCCATAGAGGAAATCGCAGTCGAAGTGGGTATCGCCAAGGAGGATATTGCTTATGCGCTGGATGCCATTCAGAGTCCCATGAGTCTCTACGAGCCTATCTTTACCGACGGCGGTGATACGCTCTATGTCATGGACCAGATCAGTGACAAAAAAAATAAGGAGGAGACCTGGGTGGAACATCTCTCCCTGAGTGAAGCTATGAAAAAACTGAACCCCAGAGAACACGAAATCATCTCCCTGCGGTTCTTTGAAGGTAAAACTCAGATGGAAGTGGCTGATGCCATCGGTATCTCCCAGGCCCAGGTATCACGTCTGGAAAAAAACGCGCTGAGAACCATGCGCGCATATCTTACCGCCTGAAAGCCAACTTTTATCTTGAATTCTGCGGGCGCTCTCATGCCCATCAATCTCCCCGGGAGGCTGACAGGTTGCATATGACAGACAAAAGTCGAAAGACCAGCCATCCCAGGACAGTTCCCAGAATGTTGGTCAAAATATCGTCAATCTGAAAATAGCCCCGGCCCGTCACCAGCTGAAGGCACTCTATTCCTAAGCTGGTAACGGCGCCGAACAAGGTACACTTCAACCCGTTCTTTGCCCAGTCAAAATTCCAGCCGCACAGAAATCCGTACGGTATAAAGAGCAACACATTCTCAATCACAAAGGCATTGTTTCTGTCATTAATCCCCCATGTGGAAAACAGTTTCCAATCCATCACGACGTTTCTGCTTCCGTTTTCCCGGGACAAAAAAGTGATGGCAAGCAACACCGTGAGATAAACGCCGAAAAGTACGGCGGGGAACCAGCGCAACGATGGTTTCTTCATCTGCTTTCGCCTGCCGTTTATCACCAACAGGGCAACAGCTGTAACAGGAATCCCCACCATCAGCCCGTAAGGGAGATAGCGCACTGTCTGCGCCATGTCCCTGCATATATATTGTATCATGAAAAACTCCTCTATCCGTAATTATCCCATTTTTCTCCCGCGTGTTCCCATCTGTCCTTCTCCTCAAACAGTCTGTCATTCATCCACGCCACCGCATCCGCGACACCGTCCTCGGCAAACAAAAACTCCGCACTCTCTTTCTCTTCATCGGACGTTGTAAAAAAATTAAATGGCTCCGGCCAAACCGTACAGCGAAGTTTTTTCTCTCCGTCCTCTCCGGTCACTCCCTCCAGGCGATAGCGCATCCCCTGATGACATCCGGTAAACTCCGTCTTCTTTAAATATTCCATGGACAGAATATCTTCACGCTGTATCATACCCCAAAACCTCTCTTTTCTCTTTACAGTATATACCATAGTGATAGTCATTGCAAAGCCTAAATATGGTTACTCATCTCTTTTTTCAGCTGACGCATGATTTTTTTCTCCAACCGCGATATGTAAGACTGTGAGATACCCAGCAGAGTGGCAACCTCCTTCTGTGTCATTTCCTTTCCTTCTCTGGTTCCCAGCCCAAAGCGCAGATTGATAATCATCCTCTCCCTGTCAGACAGCTTATTTACGGCACCCATCAGCAGTTTTCTCTCCACCTCATTCTCAATGTTCCGGTAAATCACATCCTCATCTGTTCCCAGAATATCGGACAACAAAAGCTCGTTTCCGTCCCAGTCCACATTCAACGGTTCATCCAGAGAGACTTCCTGTTTATGCCTGCTGTTTCTCCTCAGATACATAAGAATCTCATTTTCAATACACCTTGACGCATAGGTAGCCAGCTTTATATTCCTTTCCGGATTGAAGGTATTGATGGACTTTATCAGACCTATGGTCCCGATGGAAATCAGGTCCTCCACACCCACACCGGTATTGTCGAATTTTTTTGCTATGTAAACCACCAGCCTCAGGTTGTGTTCAATTAAAATCGCCTTGGCTTCGGCATCCACCTCGGTGCCCAAATCGTTTATGACCCGGCTTTCCTGCTCCACCTCCAGAGGCGGCGGCAGCACCTCCGCTCCTCCGATATAATGGATTTCCCCTTTTCTGCGCAGAAGAATATTTTCTCTGCGAATCATCTTAAACTGCATCTTTCCCGGAATCGCCACTTTTAGTATCATACATCCTCTCATTCTGCCTCTTTTTAAGGCTTCCCCCTTTTTCTTCCGCCAGAAGCCGGGGATTAATAATCATTTTTACGGAATCAGCCTTATACCCGTCCGCCGCCGAAATACTTTCCGGGCTGACAGCCACATATACATTCCGAAAGATCTTGCGCATCCCGTTTACCTCAAGATAAAGCTCCGGCAGCAAATATCCCTCCAGAATCCCTCTGTTTTTCCCGATGCTGTGGTACGGTATGGCTCTGTAGCCCTGTCCACCGCTTCCCCACAGGCTTCTGAACACCTTCTCCTCCACCACGGACACCGGCTTCCCGCTGATTGGTTCCGCAAGACTGTTTCCCGAATCAAGCAGCGCCGATACCGTAACCCTCGTTCCCTCACGCACAAGCGTAGCACGACAGATACAGTGCTCCGGCTTCGGCTCCCTTAAAAAGTGGCTCAGGAAAAGGAAAAGAACTCCCCCCAGACCCATGACACCACAAATTCCTGTCAATACGCCTTCCGTCAGGTGCAGGCTGCGAATCAGGAAAAGCATCCCGCCTCCGATACAGAAGGAGAAAAACAGGGTTTTTTCCACAAGTCTCAGAAAGTTTTTGAAACCCTTTACCGGAAAACTTATCAGAAGCATTCCCAATGCTCCCGCCGCTCCAAGCAGAAGTTTAAAAGGTACAGGCCCTCCGATGAAAAGAAGAAGCAGATAACCTCCGCCGCCGAAAGCTGCTCCCGCCAAAAGCCGCCCCGGCGTGGCAGTGCGGAGCGTGCTGCGGTTTACCAGCATCAGTATATAGAGGTTCATCACAAAATTAATCAGAAACAGGCTGTCAACATACAACTCATAGCGCATCGGCATCATCCTTTTCATAATGATTATAAAGGGCTGTATGCATGGAATTTGTCAAAAACAAGACAGAAACGAATTGATTTATTCGACAGGAAACATAAAAATACGGCATAGAAAAACCGCGCAGGAACTGCGCGGTCTCATTTTGTACATGTTTTGTTTATTTTCTCTGAAGGAAATCAGGAATCTTCAGGGTCTTTTCCTCAACGGAACTTCTGATATCAACCGGTTTCTGAATTCCCGGTACCGGTCTTGCACCGGGCTGCCCTGCTCCGGGCTGTACTCCGGGCGCAACAGGCGGAACATTCAATCCCTTCATGGAGTTGGGTGTGATATGAGCCGTGGGCTGTCTGTACGCTGTACCGGCTCCAAGCCTGGGCTGAACGGGAGCACCCGCAGCCACATCCTCAAGGCCTGTGGCAATTACGGTAATGGTACAGCTGTCGGATTTGGTTGCATCATACATGGCACCGAAGATGATATTGACATCCTCTCCCGCCAGATTCTGTACATAGCTTGCGGCATCACTTGCATCTGCCAATGTAATGTCACCTGATACATTGATGATGACATGAGAAGCACCGGTAATCGTGGTTTCAAGCAGAGGGCTTTCCACTGCCATCTTCACTGCCTCAAGAGCCTTGTCATCGCCCTTTCCTTCACCGATACCGATATGTGCAATACCCTTGTCCTTCATAACGGTCTGAACGTCTGCAAAGTCAAGGTTGATAACGGCAGGTACATTAATCAGATCAGTAATTCCCTGAACTGCCTGCTGAAGGACTTCATCTGCTTTCTTAAGTGCCTCCGGCATGGTGGTACGCCTGTCCACAATTTCAAGTAGCTTGTCGTTGGGAATGACAATCAAGGTGTCCACATTCTCCTTGATACGCTCTATGCCGCTGATTGCATTTATCATGCGGGCTTTCGCTTCAAACCGGAAAGGCTTTGTCACAACTCCCACGGTAAGAATTCCCATTTCCTTGGCCAGCTTGGCAACCACCGGAGCTGCACCGGTTCCGGTGCCGCCGCCCATTCCGCAGGTGACAAACACCATGTCTGCACCCTTCAGGGCAGTGGATATTTCCTCCGCGCTCTCCTCCGCAGCCTTCTCACCAACCTCAGGCTTTGCTCCGGCACCAAGTCCCTTTGTCAGCTTTTCTCCGATTTGGAGAAGCTTGGGAGCCTTGCAGAGCTGCAATGCCTGTTTATCGGTATTGACACCGATAAAATCTACTCCGTCAATCTGTTCGTCAATCATTCTATTAACAGCATTATTACCTGCACCGCCTACACCGACCACGATGATTTTTGCTGCAGATTCAGCGTCATTTGTCTTAATCTCAAGCAAGGGTATATCCTCCTTTAAACATACTAAACTCCATATAGACTATCATATAATTATTTTCTCAATTTCGCAACTGTTTTCTGAAAAAGTTTATTCAGGTTGTTACAGTTTACTCAGGTTTGAATGTATATCTTCCGCTGCTCTCATCATAGCCGGACATTTGCAGTGTACCGCATTTCCCCTCCAGCGTCGGAAGAATCTCCGGCAGACGCTGGAGCTTGTCCTCCAGTGTGGCGGCATCGTTTCCCAGCGCCACCTTTACCTGTCCGAAATAAACGGTAATGTCACCGGAGCTGCTGAAATAAATCTTTTCCGAACTCAGTTCATATTTGCGCAGTAGCTTGGTCACATTCAGAATATTGTTGAAGATATCCCTGTCCTCCACCGGCAGCTGCTGTCCCACCACCGCATGATCGAACTTAAGTCCTGTAATCTGAGGCACACCCACGGTTCTTACACCGGAGCTCTCCACAATATAGCCGTCCTTATCAAAGTAAAGATAAGTATCCATATATTTTACATAACCTGTCAGGACTTTTTCATATACAATAATCTTGATGGTGTCCGGCGCCAGAATTTTCACATCCATTACATCCACGAAGGGAACATTCTCTATTCCCCTGTTCTTGTATTTCAGGGAGAGATAAAGAGAATTGCTGCCCAGCGCACCGCTCATGACAATCTCCTTTATCTCATCCTCCGTGTAATGTACGTTTCCCTCCACATATACGGTATTTACGGTGTATGTGGTTTTCATGTAGGCTCCGGCTCCCAGCACCACCGCTGTCAAAACGGCCAGCACCAGTAGAATCACACCGGCTTTCTTCCTTTTATACACTGATAATTCTCGCTCCTAACTCTCTGAAATCGCGGCAGATATTTTCGTATCCGCGGTAAATGAAAGGGCATCCCGTAACATTCGTTTTCCCCTGTGCCATCAATCCCCCAATAACCAGCGCCGCTCCGCCTCTGAGTTCCTTGGCGTCAACATCCGCACCCCGGAGAGAGGAGACACCTCTCACCAAAACGCTTCTCTCACCTACCTGCTCAATGCAGGCACCCATCCGGCGAAATTCTTCCACGACCCTGAACCGATTTTCAAATATAGTTTCTTCTATAAGGGATTCTCCCTCTCCCAGCGTTTCCACCGCCAGCGCCATGGACTGCAAATCTGTGGGGAATCCCGGATAAGGCGCCGTCTCGATACGGCTCACCGCCCGTGGTCTCACCGGTCCCTGCACATAGATGCCCTCATCCGAGGAACAGAAGTGCCCGCCCATGCGCTCAGCCACCTCCAGCACCGCCCCCATCTCCTCCCGGGGCGCTCTTTCCAAGAAGATGCTGCCGCCGGTTCCCATGCAGGCCAGCAGATAGGTTCCCGCCACAATTCTGTCTGCCGGAATCGTAAATTCCGTCCCGTAGAGACTCCTTCCGCCACGGATGACGATTCGCTCGGTTCCTGCGCCCTCAATCCATGCCCCGCAGCACTTCAGGTAACCGCACAATGCAGTTATTTCCGGCTCTCTGGCCGCTCCCTCCAGGATGGTGTCCCCCTCTGCACAGACCCCGGCGAGAATCACGTTCTCCGTCGCCCCTACACTGGGTTTCGGCAGAACAATTCCGGCGCCGTGAAGCCTGTCGGCAGTTGCACGCAGCATACCGTCCTCACACCAAAAGTCCACCCCCATCTGCTCAAGGGCATATATATGCAAATCGATGGGACGGGCACCGATACAGCATCCTCCGGGATGTTCCATCGCAACCTCGCTGCATCTGCCAAGCAAAGCTCCCAGCAGACATAGGGAAGAACGCATCCCCTTCACTGCCTCGGACTGCATCTTGCCTCTCCTCACTCGGGAGGAATCCACTTCTATGCCGTTCTCCTGCCAGTTTACGGTGCAGCCCAGACTTTTCAGCAGGCTGACCATAGCATAGACATCCGCAATTCTGGGACAATTTTTTAAGAGCGAGCTGTCCCCGGTGAGCAGGGTCGCCGCCAGTATGGGCAACGCTGCGTTTTTAGAACCTTGAATACAAACATTTCCCTGCAGGGCAACACCGCCCCGAATGCGAATAGAATCCATAGTTATCTGCCTGGAATATGATTTATATATCCTATGTGGCAGAGCTTTTCCACGTACCCTGTTTTTACAATTCCTTCAGCTGGATTCTCTTTGCCACGCTTAATACAAGGCCGATTTCAATCAGCAGAAACATGACCGAAGAACCGCCGTAGCTGATAAAGGGAAGGGAAATTCCCGTGTTGGGGATTGTGTTAGTCACAACCGCAATGTTCAGGATTGCCTGAATGGCAATATGTCCCATGACGCCCACCACCAGCATGGCGCCGAACAAATCCGAGGCATTGTTTGCAATCACCATCATTCTCCAGAGGAGCATGATAAACATTAAAATGATGGCAATAGCTCCGAACAACCCCAGTTCCTCGCAGATGATGGAGAAAATCATATCATTCTGTGCCTCAGGCAGGAAACTGAGCTTCTGCATACTCTGGCCCAGGCCCTTGCCCCAAATGCCGCCGCTGCCGATGGCATACAATGCCTGCAGGGTCTGGAACCCCTTGCCCTGAGCCTGGCTTTCCGGGTCCAGCCATGCCACAATACGCTCGCTTCTGAAGCCGCCCTCTCCTCCTGAGGACACGATCAGAAACACCAATAACGCCACTGCTGCCACACCTGCCGCGCCCATGATAACAAATTTCTTGTAATCGGGGCTTGCCACAAACACCATCAGAACAGAAATTCCTAAGATTATGATGGCAGAGCTCAGGTTTTTCGTAATCAGATAAACCTCCAACACCACAGGCATGGGAAGCAGCACCATAAAAATGAAACCCTTCATGGAACGCACACCTTTTCCCATCTTGCACACCATCACCGCAAGGAACAGAATCATGCCCAGCTTTGCCACCTCCGCCGGCTGCAGGTTGAGTCCGATTCCCGGAATACGAATCCAGCGCCTTGCACCGTGGGATTCCACTCCCAGAGGAGTCAGAACCAGAGGCACCAGTGCCATGGACACAATATAGCCCAGCAGATAAAATTTCTCCCAAAAATGATAGGGAATATTTGCCACAACAACCATCATCACCAGTCCGATGATAATTGCAGTCAGCTGTTTCTTTAAATAATGTGCCGCATCTTGGAACTCCTGAAACGCCTCATAGGAGCTGGCGGAATAAATCATGACCAGTCCGAAGCCCAGCAGGAACAGCACAATAAACAGAAGGCTGTAGTCAAAAAAATATTCAGATTGTTCTTTTCTTCTTCGTTTCGCCGGTCTCTGTGTTGCCATAAACACTCCTTAACCTTCCAGTCCTCTCACATATTCCTTGAAGAGCTCACCCCTGACCTCGTAGTTGGGGAACATTCCCCAGCTTGCGCATGCGGGAGAAAGCAACACCGCATCCCCCTCCTCAGCCAACTCGGTACAGAGCTTCAGGCACTCCTCATAGGTATCCGCGAACCGGATTCTGTCAAAACCGTGTTTCCTTGCACATTCCGCAATTTTATCCCTGGTCTGACCGATTAACACCAGCCACTTTACCTTTCCGTCAAAGTTCTCAATCCACTCATCGTATTCACTCTGTTTGTCGTAACCGCCGCCGATTAAGACGGTAGGCTTACTCATGGCTCTGATACCCTGAATGGCGGCATCCGGGTTGGTGCCCTTGGAATCGTTGTAATAATCCACACCGCCCTTGGTTGCCACGAACTCAATGCGGTGCTCCACCGCATGAAATCTCCTGATTACGGAAAGAACCGTATTCATGGGTACGCCCATTCCCTCCGCAATGGCAATGGCCGCCATTACATTCTCCACATTGCACATACCTACAAGGTTCATATCCTCATGGATGTCCAGGAGCTCCTCAGCGGCTCCTCCCACGCTCTTCACAATTTTGTCACTCTTCAGCCAGTAACCGTCAGCCAGTTCCCGGGAAGAAGAAAAGTATACCACCCGGGCCGGGCACCTCTCACCGAAGGTTCTTGTGTATTCGTTTTCATAATTTAACACGCAGACATCATCCTTTGTCTGGTTTCGCGTTATATTCTCCTTTGCCGCCACGTAAGCCTCCATAGTGTGATGGCGGTTTAAATGATCCGGCGTAATATTTAAGATAGCGGATACCTTCGGGTGAAAATCAATGATTGTCTCCAGTTGGAAGGAACTGATTTCTCCGACAGTCACTGTATTATCATTTGTTTTCAGACATTCCGAAGTGTAGGGATTGCCGATATTTCCCACCACAAATACATTCTCACTGCCCAGATGCGCCTTCATAATCTCGCCCACCAGGGTTGTGGTCGTGGTCTTTCCGTTTGTGCCGGTGATTGCCGCAACCCGGCCCTTCTCCTCCATAAAGCCAAGTTCAATTTCACCTATAATTCTTGCGCCGTCATCCCGCAGTTCATTTACAAGCGGAATATCCACAGGCACACCGGGACTCAGCACTACAGTTTTGACAGACTTTCGGATATCACGGGGCAATTCACCGGAAATACACACCGCCCTGCTTTCCCCCGGCAGCTTCTTTTGCATTTCCTCCGCTGTCAGCTTTTCATTGCTGTCATACAAAACCACATTTGCCCCCATATGTTCCAAAAGAGCCGTGGAACCCACTCCACTGATTCCCGAGCCTATCACAAGACTGGTTCCCACGAAATTGTCTCCGCAATTTTCTTCCATTTTCACAGTTCATTTCCTTCTTTCCTGATTAATCCTTACCACTAACCGTCATGTGTCCACTTTCACATGACGCCATTTGACTGTCTACAGGGCCAGAAATCCCACAAGGCACATCAGTGCCGTGACAATGGTAAACAATGCCGTTATTCTGGTTTCCGACCAGCCGCACAGTTCAAAATGGTGATGCAGCGGTGCCATCCGAAACAGCCGTTTTCCGCCGCTCAGCTTAAAACATACCACTTGAAGTATAACGGAAACTACCTCCCCGAGATAGACAGCTCCGACGATTGCAATATACAGTGGCATCTGCAGCAGATATCCGCAGGCTGCCACAAACCCTCCCAGCGCCAGAGACCCGGTATCTCCCATAAATACCGCCGCAGGGTGAACATTAAAGAGCAGAAACCCCAGCAGAGCTCCCACTACTGCGCAGGTCACCGGTTCAATGCCGCTGTCTCCGCCTATTGCCACAACCGTAAAAAAGACAGCAACCATCAGTGTGACACTTCCCGCCAGCCCGTCCAGTCCGTCCGTAAAGTTCACTCCGTTCACCGTTCCGAGTACGACAAAGAAGAGAACCGGCAGATTCCAGAATCCGAAATCCAGAAACACCTCCGTTCGAAAGGGCACTTTCATGGCGAGGCTCACATCTGTATAAGTGAGCAGATAATAAGCAAATACTCCGGTAACCGCAATTTGTCCCGCCAGCTTCTGCAGAGGGGAAAGCCCCATAGAACGTCTGCAGACAACCTTTATGTAATCATCCAGAAATCCGATGATTCCGAAGCCCACCGTAAGAAAGAGAATTGGCGCACATCCGGGATAGTCCTTCAGGAAAATCAATGTGGTTGCAGACACACCTGCGAGAATGATAACCCCGCCCATGGTGGGCGTGCCGTTCTTTTTCAGATGTTCCGCCGGTCCGTCGTCTCTCACCGTCTGTCCGATTTTCAGTCTTCTCAGCCACGGAATTACAATGGGCGCAAGAAGTGCACTGATACAAAAGGAAATCATCACCGACAATATACAGACTTTATTCATCACATATTCCTTTCATTGATTATACCCCATTATTCCCAAATACGGAAGAATATTTTCAAAAAGCTGACGAATTATAGGTGCTGCCACCTGACCGCCATAATATACTCCCTGAGGATTATTTACAATCGCCAGGGCGATAACCTCCGGGTCGTCCGCCGGGGCAAAGCCGATGAAGGATGATATATATCTGCCGCTTCCTCTTGGCAGGGTCTGACTTGTGGCAGTCTTGCCGCCGATTCTGAAACCGTCAATCTTGCCGTTCTTTCCGGAGCCCTCCGCGACCACCATCTCCAGAATTTCCCGCATGGTAGCACTGGTTTCCTCGGATACAACTCCCTCTGTCACCGGATACTGAAAGGTCTCCAGTACATTCCCCTCCGCATCCAGCGTCTTTACGCCGAAATGAGGCGTGATTCTGTTTCCTCCGTTTATGATGGAGGAAGCCGTGGTAATAAGCTGCACCGGTGTAATCTGAAAGGACTGTCCGAATGCCACCGTAGCCAGTTCCACATTTCCCATATTTTCCTTTTTGTGCATAATGGTTCCCGCCTCCCCCGGAAGGTCAATGCCGGTCTTGCTCTTTAATCCGAATTGCTCAAAATAGGCATAGTACCTGTCAATTCCGAGACGGAGTCCCACAGAAATCAGCGCCGGGTTACAGGAGTTCATCATGCAGTGGGTGAAATCCTGAGTGCCGTGTCCCGCAATCTTGTGGCAGCGGATTTTTCTGTCATCCACCACGATGAATCCCGGACAACTGAAACTGCTCTCCTTTGTGATAACCCCCTCCTCCAGCCCTGCCGCTGCAGTGATAATCTTAAACGTAGATCCCGGTTCGTAAGTGTCGTTGATGCAGCCGTTCCGCCAGATACCGTTTAGGATATTCTGCTTTTCTTCCGCAGTAAGTGTATCGGAAGTGCCCTCCGGCAGCGCGTAAGGATCGTTCAAATCGAACTCCGGTACATTGACCATGGCATAGATTTCCCCGTTTTTCGGATTCATGACCAGGATGGAGACACTGTCCGCCTCCTTGGTCGCCATGGCCTGAACCGCCAGCTGTGTGGCGTAGGACTGTATATTCATGTCCATACTGATACACAGGTCGTTTCCGCTGACCGGCTCAATTCTCCGCTCTCCCGCCGCCTCCACCTCAATCCCCTTGGCGTCCGTCACCGTGAGAATCGTCCCCGCCTTTCCCTGCAGGTATTCCTCATAGATAACCTCCAGCCCGATAATGCCCTGATTGTCGCCGCCGGTAAAGCCAAGCACCTTGCTGGCCAAATCATTGTAGGGATAATACCGTTTATAATCCTCATCCACCTTCACACCGGGCAAGTCATACTCTCTGATTCTGTCTCCCACTTCTTTATCCACATTGCTCTTGATTCGCTCCATAGAGGAATATTTTTCCACTCTCTTAGTCACATATTCCTCCGACAACCCAAGTTCCCGGCACAAGACCTGAATCACCTTTTCCGGGTCCTCTATCTGATTATGTATGACGGACACCGTGCAGACCGTTTTATTGTCGGCCAATACATTGCCGTTACAGTCCAGAATTCTCCCCCTTGCTGCCTTGATGCTTCTCTCCCTCTCATGAAGGTCTGTGGCAAGCTGAGAATAATGCTCCGCCCGCCAGACGCACAGATACACCAGTCTGCCGAACAAAAATACCATCATGCCGGCACAGACAAGAAAGATAACCAATATCTTCTTTCTGTGAAATATTTTATTGTTGTCCGTCAGCATAAAAAACCTCATAAAAAAGGTATTGATATACTTTATTCCCTTTTTTATGAGGTTATGAATTTCTTTAGTTTATGTTGGGATTCACCGGCCCATTCTCTCCCAGAACGGACTCGTCTCCCTCCACGAGGAAACCTTCCTGGGCATCGTATTTATAACCCGTTGCCGGGTCTACACGGTAGCCTGTGGCAGGATCCACGGGGAAGCTGCGCCACGCGGGCTGATTTTCACCCTCCTGAGGTGTCTGGGTTCCCTCTCCGCCTTCTCCGGATTCATCCTCCTGTGGTTTCTGGGTGTACTGGGTAGTAATCTCCATATTCAATGCTTCCAGTTCCTGCACTTCCTTATCACTCAGAGGTTCTGTCATAAAGATATTTAAATAGGGAAGCAGCTCTGTGAGAATGTTCCGAACAATACCCGTAGCGTATTTTGCATCTCCCTGATGTGCTGTATTGGGTCTGTCTACCACCACATAAATAGCTATCTGCGGGTCATCCGCAGGGGCAAAGCCCATAAAGGAAACCACATGTTCATCCTTGGAGCGCTTGTGGGTGTTTTGGTCAATCGTCTCTGCGGTTCCGGTCTTTCCGCCTATCATATAGCCCGCCGGTCTCGCAGTCTTTCCTGTTCCGTACTCCACCACTGCCCGACAATACTGCCTGATAAGTTCGGAGGTAGCCTCGGATACGGTCTGCTTCAGGACTCTCGGTTCGATATTTTCCACGGTTGCCCCGTTGGTGTTCGTAATCTTATCCACCATATGGGGTTCATAGTAATATCCGCCGTTAATCAGCGAGCTGAAGCCGGTAATCATCTGTATCATAGTGACATTAAAATTCTGCCCGAAACTATTTGTGGCAAGGTCTGTAGGTCCCATGTCATCCGCACTGTAAACCAGACCTGCCGTTCTGGCTTCCCCCGCCAAATCAATGTTGGTCTTGAGACCAAAGTTAAATATCTGCTGATACTCACAGAACAGATCGGACCCCAGCGTATTGGCAATCCGCATCATGGATACGTTGCAGGACTTTGCTACCGCTTTCTCCAGTGTCACGGTTCCCTCCGCCCCGTTGTGACAGCGGATTGTATAGCCGCCGATTTCCAGTGAACCTGTACATTCAAAAGTAGAACCCGGCGCAATAGTTCCCTTTTCCAGGGCAGCTGCCACAGTGAAGGGCTTTGCCACGGAACCCGGCTCATAAGTACCTGTGATACAATAATTTTTCCAGAGATTGTTCAGGTTAAGATAAAGCTGGTCGTCATCCATGGCATCCAATACAGCCTGGTCGATTACCGTACCGTTCTTTTTGATTTCATAGTATCCGTTTGCGTTGGTAACCTGCTCCACCATCATGGAACCGATAAGACTCTGCGGATTGCGCACATCATTCAAATCGTAGGTAGGACCGCTTGCCATGGCAAGTATTTCCCCGGTATCCACCCACTGGATAATACAGCCCACATTTTCCGCTCCGTTGCCGGGATGGGCTTCATCCCTGTGTTCCTCCAAAAATTTATTGATATACTTTTCTACAATCATCTGAGCGTTTGCATCGATTGTGCAGTGAATACTGTCTCCGTCCACAGCCGCCTTCACGGTTCTCTCCAGATCCAAATCCTCGTTCAGATAGCCGTATTCTCTCCCGTTGATGCCGTTCAGCACATCGTTATAGTATTCCTCCAAACCGTAGCTTCCCACATTATCCGTACCGGTAAAACCGATGGCATCCGCAGCAAGAGAGCCGTACGGATATACCCTTTTATACTCCTCCTCAAACCAGACGCCCCTGATATTCTTATTCTCCAGCTGCGCTGCCTGAAATCCGCTGATTTCTTCGTAAGTCAGCTGTTTTAGGGGCACATACCAGGAAGATGTGGGATGGGTGGTCACATATTCCCTGATTGCCGGCATATCCAAATCAAAGTTCTGCCCGAGAGCCTCCAGAGTCGGTTCCAGATAAGGTGTTTTTCCGCTGAGTGTTGTATTCATAACCTTGGCATCAATGACCAGATTATACACCTTCTCGCTGGTGGCAAGCTTCGTTCCCTTGGAGTCCACAATATCTCCCCGCCTGTAGGGGAGAACACTGGAGTCATATTGCTGCTGCATCAGAACCTGCTTTTGGTATTGTGTTCCGTTCTCATAGGTCAGCAGCACAAGTCTTACGCTTAATCCTGCAAAAGCCAGCAGTACAAAAATAAACAGTACTACCAGCTTCTTCTGCATTTTTATGGAAAACTTCTTCTTTTTCTGTTCGCTCACACCGCACCTCTGTCAATTGTTTCCGGTAACCTGACGCATATAGTCATTATCCTCGTTCACATAAAGTACAATCTGTCCTTCCTGAGCATAGGTCATCCCCAGTTCTCCGATGGCAATCCGCTTGATTTCCTCCAAATCAATGCTGCTGATGATTCTGTTATACTCCTCATCATTGGCAAGCTTCAAATTGTTCAGCTCACTCTGCTTTTCAGCCACGCTTCTGGTCAGATTGGTCAAGTCCGCCTGAAGCTGTATATAGTTTACCAGTATCCATGCTGCCGTACACATGGCAACTGCCAGAAAGAACATGTAACCGGCATTCATGTGACGTGCTCTCTCTCTGTTCTTCCGCACAACAGGATGTACCTGCCGTCCGGGCTCTGTCTCCATCTGCCTCTGTACATCCAATTTGCGCGCAGTATTTCCGTAAACGTATACGTTGCGGTTCCTTCCGCCTCTTACGTCTGTCTCTTTCTCATATGCAGCCTGTCTGTAGTTCCTTCTGTTCTGGCTCATAATGTTTCCTGCTTTCTATCTCTTTTTTTCAAAAACTCTCAGCTTTGCGCTTTTTGAACGACTGTTCTCCGCAAGTTCCTCCTCGGAGGGTAATATTGCCTTCCTTGTCACCACTCTTCCCTTTGAAACCTTACCGCACACACAAACCGGGAAATCCGGGGGACAGGTGCAGGGATTCTCATTGTTCCGAAAGGCCGTCTTAACAATGCGGTCCTCCAAAGAATGGAAGGTAATGATGCAGAGTCTCCCGCCGGGATTCAACATCTCTATGAAATCATCCAGAGAATTTTTCAGCACTTCCAGTTCCCTGTTGCATTCGATTCGTATAGCCTGAAAGGTCTGCTTTGAGGGATGACCGTTCTGCCGCATTTTCGCCGGGATGGCGGCCTTAATGATTTCATTCAGTTCAAAAGTGGTTTCTATGGGCTTCTCCGCCCTTCTCATCACGATGTGCTTCGCAATGTTCTTTGCAAATTTGTCCTCTCCGTAATCCCTGATAATGCGATACAGTTCATTCTCGGAGTAACCGTTTACGATATCCCGGGCCGTTGTGGTCTGACGCCTGTCCATCCTCATGTCAAGAGGTGCATCATAGCGATAGGAAAAACCTCTCTCCTCTGTGTCCAACTGATAGGATGAAACGCCCAAATCGAGGACGATACCATCCACCTTATCCACACCTTCTCCGGTCAGAGCCGCTCTCATGTTGCAGTAATTGTTCCGCAGAATGGTTACCTTATCTCCGAAAGGTGCCAGCTTCTTTCCCGCAGCTGCGATTGCCGCATCATCCTGATCAATTCCGAAGAAACGTCCCGTGGTCAGCCTGCTGCAAACCTCAAAAGCATGTCCGCCTCCGCCCAACGTTCCGTCCACATAGATGCCGTCCGGCTTTACATGAAGTTGTTCGATGGTCTCCGTCAGCAGCACGGAAAAATGCTTAAATTCCATACACAGCTCCTAAATCGTAAGTCCCAGGTTTATCATTCCTTCCGAAATCTTGTTGATATCTACCTGTTCACTGTTCTCATTCCACTTATCGAGACTCCATATCTCTATACGTCCGCCCATACCTGCCAGCACAACATCCTTTTCCAACCCTGCAAATTCCCGTAAGTCCTGGGGCATCAGGATACGTCCCTGCTTGTCCACCGTAACGTACTGTGCTCCCGAGAGGAAATATCTCGCAAACTGTCTTGCTTCCACGTTTATCAACGGCAGTGATGCAAGTTT
>JAEDMI010000217.1 GCA_016303085.1 Acetatifactor sp. | reverse complement strand
CCACCTCACCCAGCTTGCCGGAAATATTTCTCATATTTTTCTGAATGCCAAAGACAATCACCAGGCACACCGCCAGAACGATAACACATGCCAGTGCCACCAGCCCCACTGTAATTGTTTTGATTTCCTCAGCCTGACTGATAACCGTCTCCATGGGAACCAGCGCACAGACCATGGCTTCTGTCCTCTCGCTTTTGCTGAAGAAGAACAGATACTCCCCGCCGTGGAAGTTTACCTGTGAGGTACCCTGATATACCGGCTCCGCCTGATTGGTTTCAGGAAAAAACTCCTGCCCGAAGAAAACACTTTCCCCTTCCGTCAGAAGACTATCTTCACCCTCAGGCAGATTTTCAACCACCAGTTCACGCCCGTTCTTCGTGACAAATCCCACAATACTTCCCTGTCCCAAATCAAGTTCTTCCAGGAATTCCACAATCTTCTTAGGGTCTATGTCCACTACCACACAGGCATTATTGTTCTGGGATTGAACCTGATATGCCAGAATATAGGAATCATTCTTCAGTTTCAACGTGTTGTCCAGAAGTTCGTGGTCATCCACCCACCGCAGGATTCCTTTGCTATCCGACACTGTCTCCTTATAACTTGGGAAAATACCGTCCGGCACCGTTGTGATGGAGACGGTACTGAGCATTTTTACGTTCTCTTTTGTAACAATATGTATGTTGCTGATAAATTTGTTGGAGGTCTTTGAGGTCACAATTGCAGTCTTGGTTTCATTCATCACCTGAGTCTTGCTGACTACATCATCCTCATAAAGTCCCACAAGATACTTGTTCAACTCCGAATCAAAGGCATATTTCATTCCTTCCGACTCAATAAAGGAGCAAATCATATCCACATATTCCATTGCCGTATTGATGGTCTGAGCGGTGGATTCCCTGTACTTTTCGCTCATTCCCTCTGCTGCCTTCCGATAGGCGGTACCCCCGATTACCACCATAAACAGAAGCGGCACCAGAAAACAGACCATAATCTTGTTCCGGATACCAAACAGCAGCATCTTCTGTTTCTTGACAGTCTTCTGCTTTTTGGCAGTTCCTTTTTTCTTTGCCATACCTTAACCCTCCGTCAGTACTTCTGATAATAACTTTATTATACCGCATTTTATCAAATCGGGAATTGAAAAAGTTGTTCATTTTTGCCTTTTTCTTTGCAAAATCACTCTTTTTTCAGTTTCATCCGTCTCATGTAGCGCTCCCCGAAGTCTGCCTCCTCCGCCAGATTCACGCATTCTGTACCTTCTTTCAGTATCTCAAGCCTTCGCATCACCGCTATCTGTCCGTCCTCACATCCGACCAGCTCCGCTCCGGCAAGTTTTGCTCCCAGCAGCGCGGTGTTGCCCCCGGCAACAGCCCTTTTTGCCAATTCCTCCGGGAGGAGACCAATCTCCGCAGCATCCTCAGGATTCAGATAATAGCCGAAGCCTCCGGCCAGCACCACCCGCTCCACCTGATTTGCATGCAAACCGTACTTTTCCAGAAGTATTTCGATTCCGGCAGCTATGGCCGCCTTCGCCAGCTGTACACTGCGCACCGCCTCCTGCGTCACCGTAACGTTACCGATGCGTATGCCCCTCTCAAAATACGGTTCTTCCAATAGTCCCGTCTCGTCCAGCAGCCCCTCCCGCCGCAAAACCGCAAGGAAATGCACCATGTCCGCTCCCCATATTCCCCGGTTTACACCGCCCTCAAAGGCCGGGCCCGCAGCTGTGGCGCAAGCAATGCGCCTGTCACGGTTTCCCAGCGCGAGCTCACCATTTGTCCCCAAATCCACCAGAAGAGTCATTTCTTCCCGTTCTGCCATGCCGCAGGCCAGCATCCCCGCTGTGATGTCTCCGCCCACAAAGGCAGATTGGCCGGGAAAAACAAAACAGGGAACACCGGAGATTACCGTCTCGGCAACCGAAATCCGGGAAGCACGAAAAGGGGCACATCCCAACTCAGATGTGTCCCAACCCATCAAAAGGTATGTCATTGTCGTGTTGGCTGCCAGCACCAGCTGCATGCTTTCTCCGCCGGACAGATGCTTTTGAAACCGTGTCAGCCCCTGTTCCAAGACTCCCGTCACCAGCCGACGCAGTTCCTCTGCTTTCCCAGTGTCCTCTGCCGCATGAATCCTTGAAATCACATCGGCTCCGAAGACTGTCTGTGGATTCACGGCGGCATAGCGTTCCGTCACCGTTCCCGCCGCGTTATAGAGCAGCATGGCAATAGTGGTGGTTCCCACATCCGCCACAGCCAGACGCCTGCCACAGTTCCGACTGTCAGAACTTCCGTCACCGCCGTTTCCGCTGCTTTTGCCGGTATTTTCAGCTGAAAGGTACCGATTCTCAATGGCCTCCTCTGCAAGCACATGGATTTTTCCCGCCGCACTGCCCTCCGGTGTCACGCCGGGACATAGCCCGCAGCCTGTGCACACCCGGCAGCGCAAACCCTTTTTCCCGCTATACAAACTGATTTTTCTCCTCGTCGTAATGATAATCTATGGAAGCAAGCTTCTCCGCAATTTCCTGTCTGTCAATATCCATATCCTCACACAGCGCATCCAGGCTTCCGTAAAAGTCCCTGAGCTTCAGGTTGACAAAACTCAACAGCATTACCGGGTCCTTCGGTATCATTCCTCTCCCCCCTATCGGCTTTCTTTACAAATCTGCTCACTCTTTTACAGACGCGCTCAACTCCCCGTCCCGGACATCAATGACCACAGTATCGCCGCTGTCCACCCTGTCCTCCAGAATCAGCTTTGCCGTCATAGTCTCCACATACTTCTGGATATATCTCTTTAACGGACGTGCGCCGTAAACCGGGTCATAAGCGTTGTCCACGATATACTTTAACGCATCTTCCGTCAACTCCAGATGCAGATCTCTGTCCTCCAGCCGCCTGTTCAGGTCGGCAATAATCAGATTCACAATTCCTCTGATGTTATCCTTTGTCAGAGGCTTAAACAGAATCATCTCGTCCAGACGGTTTAAAAACTCGGGACGGAAATGTGCCCTCAAATCGCCCATGACCGCAGCTTCCGCCTCGGGACTGATCTGACCGTCCGGCTGTATACCGTCCAACAGATAGCTGGCGCCTATATTGGAGGTCATAATCAGAATAGTATTCTTAAAGTCTACTGTTCTTCCCTGCGAGTCGGTGATACGCCCGTCATCCAGCACCTGCAGAAGTATATTGAACACATCGGGATGCGCCTTCTCGATTTCGTCAAAAAGTACTACGCTGTAAGGTTTTCTTCTGACCGCTTCAGTCAGCTGTCCGCCTTCCTCGTATCCTACATATCCGGGAGGTGCTCCGATGAGTCTGGACACCGAATACTTTTCCATGTATTCGCTCATATCGATTCTGACCATATTGTTTTCATCGTCAAACAGGGCTGCTGCCAGAGACTTCGCAAGCTCCGTCTTACCTACGCCGGTAGGCCCAAGAAACAGAAAAGAACCGATGGGCTTGGAAGGGTCTTTGATTCCCGCCTTGGAACGGATAATTGCTTCCGTCACCTTGGTGACACCCTCATCCTGCCCCACAACTCTTCTGTGCAACTCCTCATCCAGATGTAATGTCTTGTTTCTCTCGCTTTCTGTCAGCTTTGCCACAGGGATTCCGGTCCACCGGGAGATAATTCTGGCAATCTCCTCATCGGAAACCTTCTCATGCACCAGGGAAAGGTCATTGTCGTTGACCTTCTCCTCTTCCTGCTCCAACATTTTTTTCAGACCGGGCAGCTTGCCGTAGCTTAATTCTGCAGCCTTCTCCAGATTTCCCTCTCTCTGGGCAATCTGAATCTCGCTGTTCACCGCGTCAATCTCCTCTCTCAGCTTGGAAAGCTTATCCACGGAAGCCTTCTCGTTGTCCCACTGCGCTTTCTTCCCCGCGAACTCTTCCTTCAGTTCTGCAAGCTCCTTCTGCAAATCTGCCAAACGCTCCTGACTGAGTCTGTCATCCTCCTTTTTCAGGGCTGCCTCCTCAATCTCCATCTGCATAATCTTTCTCTGTAATTCATCCAGTTCTGTGGGCATGGAATCCAACTCCGTCTTAATCAGGGCGCAGGCTTCATCCACAAGGTCGATTGCCTTGTCCGGTAAAAATCTGTCCGAAATATACCGGTTGGACAGCACAGCCGCACTGACCAGCGCATTGTCCATAATTTTTACCCCGTGGTACACCTCATAGCGCTCCTTCAGTCCACGCAGAATGGAAATAGTGTCCTCCACCGTAGGTTCCTCTACCATTACAGGCTGGAAACGGCGCTCCAGGGCGGAGTCCTTTTCGATATACTGTCTGTATTCGTCAAGAGTTGTGGCACCG
>JAEDMI010000216.1 GCA_016303085.1 Acetatifactor sp. | reverse complement strand
GGTAGTATTTCCGCAGAAGGATAACCAAAAGAATTGAAGGGAATATAATCAGACAGGAAAAGAATGGGAAAAGAATGAATGCGGTAAGAAATACGAAGGGGAAGAAAGAAAATAAGCGGATAAAAAGTATTATTAAGAGATTTGGCTTTGGAGCACTTGGACTTGTCATTTTGATAGCCGCTGCTTTTTTTGCACCGAAGTTAATACTGGAATTTCAGGATAATGTGAGGTGCGGGAAGGTAGTACTCAGCGAAGCGGAAGAAATGGACATCACCTCCTTCAATACAGGCTACGAGAAGGAGCTTTACAAAAGGCTGTTTCGGTTTGCAGAAGAACTGGAAGAGGGACAACAGTTTTATGTTGCTTCGCAGGAGATGGAGGACACTGCTGAAATTGAAGATTTTCTGAAGTCCGAAAAGGGATTGTATCGGGATGAGATTTGGATATGGATGGATTATGGGGCTATCACTGAGAATGCACTATTTTATCCGATGCGGCAATGCAGACAGTATGTGATTTATGGGGATGATTTTTCAAACGGCATGAATTTTATTCTCTGGTATGTAGAATTGGGGGAGGAGGACTCAACAGAATTAAAACTTTTGATTGATGCGGAGACATGGGAATTTTACGGCATCAGTATAGAGGTGCCGGAAGAAAACCTGATTCAGAACGAATACAAAGCTTCTGCGGAAGGTTATAATCTGAGAGATTTGTTTAGTGCCCGGACAGACATTGATATGCTTAATATGTGGTATGCACTGGGATTTTATTACGGAGGGCAGAAAGAATCAGAGATATTTCAAATTGCAGAAGAATACGGATACTATGCCTATGCTTCAGAATTTGAAATATATGGTGTAGATGCCATAGAGTCACCCTATATCAACATAGACAGTTCGGACGAAGAAGAGAAGATACAGAAGGTATTGGAAAACCTGAAATGGGAGGAAAGCGAAGACAAAAATTGTATCGATTTTTTGTTTCCATACAGCAGGGATGGAATGATGGAGGGTCAGGATATAACAGAACTTCGCTTTAGGGTGGAAGCGGAATGGTCTGCAAAAGCATTGAATGATAAAAGTACGTATTTTTTTAAACCACAAAAATTTATTGTAGGATTTCCCGAAATCTATGAGCGGATTCCGGAGTTTTCGGAATAGTTTTGCCCCTGTACCGATATATTTTTAGAAAACGGTACAGGGGTTTTATATGTGAGTGAGTGGATTCAGAAAATAGATAATATCATATGGGGTCCCTGGATGTTAGTGCTTCTTCTTGGGACGGGGATTTATCTGACGGTTCGTTTACGCTTCCTAAATTTGAGAAATCTGAAATATGCCCTGAAATGTGCTCTGGGATGGGAAAAGGAGGACAGACGAAAAGAGTGTAATCTGTCAGCAACCGATAAAAATGGCCCGATAAAGAAGGGGATAATGAGAAAGAACAGTAAAAGAATAAGTACAGGCGGAAAAAGTGTGAACAAATCGGGAAAGGTGTCGTCATTCTCGTCCCTGACGACGGAACTGGCTGCCACAATAGGAACAGGCAACATCGTTGGCGTATCCACCGCTATGGTGCTGGGTGGTCCGGGGGCGTTGTTCTGGATGGTGGCAGCCAGTATTTTCGGGATGGCAACCAAGCTGGTGGAGAGTACCCTTGCGGTAAAATACAGGGGGAAAAATGAAAAAGGTCAGACAGCCGGAGGTCCCATGTATGTGATGGAGAAAGCGTTCCCGAATAAGAAAATAGGGCATTTTCTGGCGGTCAGCTTTGCATTCTTCGCAGTGTTCGCCTCCTTCGGTATGGGAAATATGACGCAGGCAAATTCCATAGCCGATGCCCTGGCAGTTACATTTCGGCTTTCAAAAGCAAAAAGCGGACTTATTTTTACCGTGCTTACCATTTTGGTAGTGCTGGGAGGTATTGGCATTATAGGGAAATTTACGCAGCTTATCGTACCGCTTATGGGTATTATATACATGGCAGGAACCATAACCGTGATACTGTTTCACTGGAGAAATATTCCAATGGCTCTCGGCGGCATTCTGACTGCAGCCTTTTCGCCTGAAGCGGTGTCGGGGGGATTGTTCGGACATGTGACAGCCTCTGCCATGGACGCCTTAAGGTGGGGTGTATCCAGAGGCATCTTTTCCAACGAGGCAGGGCTTGGAGCAGCCGGGATTTCAGCAGCTGCAGCAGATACTGATGATTACATAAAGCAGGGGTATATCAGCATGACGGGAGTATTTCTTGACACGGTAATCATCTGTACCGCTACCGGACTGGCGCTTGCCGCATCCGGTGTGCTGGGAACCGTGGATGAAGCCGGAAATCCGCTGACGGGAACGGCGCTGACTCTGGAAGCTTTTCATACTGTCCTGGGAGATTTCGGGGAATGTTTTATCGGAGTATGTATTGTACTGTTTGCCTTTGCTACCATTATCGGTTGGGCTTATCAGGGGGAGAGAGCATTTGAATTTTTGATGGGAGGAAAGGCTAAATATAATTTGATGTATCGTTTCTTCTACGGATTTGTTGCCTTTGCGGGTTGTGTCTGCCCGCTACAGATAGTATGGGATTTGTCGGATATCTGTAATGGGTTGATGGCAATTCCGAATTTGATTTGTGTGTTGGTATTGTCGGAAGTAATCTGTAAAGAGATTACAGCGAGAGAGTATGACAGGGATAAGTAAAAAAAGTTGTTGAATATTAAAAAACATGCTATGATAAATGGCGCAGGCACTTTGTCTGCGTTACTTTTATTGGGAATAGCATTTATTTGGAAAAAAAGAAAGGGAAAAATATGTCAAAAACAATCGAGAATTTTATGCGGTATGCGAAGATAGATACACAGTCAAGTGAAACGACAGGTACGACGCCAAGTACGGCAAAACAACATGTGTTGGCAAAACTGTTGTCAGAGGAATTGAAGACAATCGGAGCAACAGAAATAACCTACGATGAGGAGCATTGTTATTTGTATGCAACGATTCCTGCCACACCGAGCTGCGAAGATGCCGCCGTACTTGGCTTTATCGCCCATATGGATACCTCTCCGGCTGTGACGGACGAAAATGTAAGACCCCGAATCGTGGAAAATTATGACGGTAAGGATATTGTATTGAATGAGACAGAAAACATCGTGTTCCGGGTAGAGGATTTCCCGGAAGTATTAAAGCTACAGGGAAGAGACCTGATTGTCACTGACGGCACCACGCTGTTGGGAGCAGATGACAAGGCAGGCATAGCGGAAATCATGGCAATGGCAGAGTATCTGTTGAAGAATCCTGAAGTAAGACACGGAAAGATACGTATTGGGTTTACACCGGATGAGGAAATCGGAGCGGGTGCGGACTACTTTAACGTGGCACTTTTTGGCGCAGATTTTGCCTATACCGTAGACGGAGGAGAACTTGGTGAACTGGAGGACGAAACTTTCAACGCGGCAGCGGGGAAACTGACTGTGCGGGGGCGTAGCGTACATCCGGGCAGCGCCAAGGGTAAGATGATTAATTCTATCTTGGTTGCTCAGGAATTCCAAACACTTTTACCTGTATTTCAGAATCCCATGTATACAGAAGGATATGAGGGCTTTTTCCATCTTGACGGCATTTCCGGAAATGTGGAGGAGACTGTTGCGGATTACATTATCAGAGACCATGACAGAGATTTGTTTGAGCAGAAGAAAAAGATGTTTGTTCAATGTGCTGATTTCCTGAATCAGAAGTACGGAGAAGGTACAGTTACTGCGGAGGTAAAGGATTCCTATTATAACATGAAGGAAGCTTTACGGCCTCATGCGCATCTCATGGAAAATGCTTCAAAAGCACTGAGAGAGCTGGGGATAGAGCCGGTGATTTCTCCCGTCAGAGGAGGGACCGACGGTGCAAGACTGTCCTATATGGGACTGCCCTGTCCGAATCTCTGTACCGGTGGAGCAAACTATCACAGCCGCTTTGAGTATGCCTGTGTTCAGTCCATGGAGACGGTGACGGAATTGCTGATTCGGTTGGCGGGGAGGTACGCGGATTTTAGGAAATATGAATCAGAAGTAAGCATGGTATGAGGGGTAAATGAATAATAGAAAGGTTAAAAAATGTTAAATAATGCAGACTTAAAGGAAATAGATATAAATAACCCTGTGCCGGAAGAAGAGACAAAACGACAGTTCTATTTCATGGCAAAGGCAAAGAAACATGTGGAAGCCTTGACAGAGGAGTTGGGGCATGTCCCTACCTGTTGTGTCACCACTTTCGGATGTCAGATGAATGCAAGAGACTCCGAAAAACTGGTGGGAATTCTGGAAAATGTGGGGTATGAAATCATTGACAG
>JAEDMI010000215.1 GCA_016303085.1 Acetatifactor sp. | reverse complement strand
GCACACCGGATTTCTTGTTCAGGACCTTCATGATTTCATCAATGCTTTTGTTCTCTTTGTGCGCGATGAACTCAATGATAGCAGGATCAATGTCGCCGGAGCGGGTACCCATAATCAATCCCTGTAAAGGAGTCAGACCCATGGAAGTATCCACGCATTTACCGTTTTTGACGGCAGAAATACTTGCGCCGTTACCCAAGTGGCAGACAATGATTTTTAAATCCTCATATTTTTTACCAAGTACTTCCGCTGCTCTCTTGGAGACATAGGAATGGCTGGTGCCGTGGAAACCGTATCTTCTAATCTTGTACTTTTTATAATACTCATAAGGAAGACCGTACATGTATGCCTCCTCAGGCATGGTCTGATGGAAGGCGGTATCAAACACAGCAACCATGGGAGTATTCGGCATCAGCTTTCTGCACGCATTAATACCAATCAGGTTTGCAGGATTATGCAAAGGTGCCAGGTCATTGCACTCCTCTATTGCCTTTATTACCTCATCCGTAATGACAACCGACTCCGCAAATTTTTCGCCGCCGTGTACCACCCGGTGTCCCACAGCCCCGATTTCATCCAGATTTTTTACCACACCTGTCTTAGGATTAATCAGCGCCTCCAATACCAGACGGATTGCCTCTGTATGGTCCGGCATAGGAGTTTCGGTCTTTTCCTTGTCTCCACCCTTAGGCGCATAAGTAATCATGCTGCCCTCAATACCGATTCTCTCACAGAGCCCTTTGGCCAGACACTCCTCGGAATCGGAGTCAATAAGCTGGAATTTCAGAGATGAACTTCCGCAGTTAATCACCAATACTTTCATTTTTTATGTTTCCTTTCTCGAATGTTATTTTTTTGCTACTCGTCTAAACGCAGCATCACCTCGAAAAGCCTTCGGCTTTCCTCGGTGCTTTTGCTTTTCAATGCCGACTCTCTTGCTACTCGTCTAAACGCAGCATCACCTCGAAAAGCCTTCGGCTTTCCTCGGTGCTTTTGCTCGTCAAATCGTCACCTGCATTACTGCTCGAGCAAGCTCGGCAGTTAATGCAGGTGCGACTTGACTCTGCGTTTAGACAAGTTGTGCCTGTACGGCTGTAAGAGCCACAACACCTACGATGTCATGCCAGGAGCATCCGCGAGACAAATCGTTTACAGGTTTTGCAATTCCCTGAAGCATAGGACCATAGGCTTCCGCACCACCCAGTCTCTGAACCAACTTGTAACCGATATTTCCGGCATCCAAGTTGGGGAAAATCAGCACATTTGCCTTGCCGGCTACGGGACTTCCGGGTGCTTTGGACTTTGCCACTCCCGGAACCAGTGCAGCATCCAGTTGTAATTCTCCGTCAATTGTCAGATGAGGATACTCCTCCTGTGCGATCCTGGTCGCCTCCACAACCTTGTCCACCAGTGCATGCTTGGCGCTGCCCTTGGTGGAATGGCTCAACATGGCAATGACAGGTTTCGGGCCAATCAGCGCCTTAAAACTTCTGGAAGAAGAATCAGCGATAGCGGCAAGTTCTTCCGCTGTGGGGTCCTGATTCAGTCCGCAGTCCGCAAACAGAAAGGCACCGTTCTCGCCCTGATCCTTGAACTGTGTATCCATAACAAAGAAAGCAGATACAAGCTTTACGCCGGGTGCTGTCTTTAAAATCTGAAGCGCGGGTCTTAAGGTATCAGCCGTAGAATGACATGCACCTGCAACCATACCGTCTGCGTCATTCGCCTTTACCATCACGATGCCGAAGGTCAGATAATCATTCAGAAGGATTTCCCTTGCCTTCTCGGGTGTCATTCCCTTTGCTTTTCTTGTCTCATACAAAAGGTTTACATATTCATCCAGTTTATCTGTAGTTGCCGGATTGATTACACGAACGCCGGATAAATCCACCTCCAGCCAACCGGCACCGTCCATAATCTTTTCTTCATTGCCTATCATGATAATATTGGCAATACCCTCTTCCATGATTTTGGCTGCTGCAATCAATGTTCTCTTGTCATTGGATTCCGGCAGTACGATAGTCTTTTTGTCCAGTCTGGCTCTCTCTTTGATTGTGTCAATATATGACATCTCTTTTCTCCTTTCCGGCGGTCGCCCGCTTTCTCTTTCCTTAATGTTTTGTTTGTAATAATTTAACGCTTAACAAACTGAGCTGTTTATATTATACTAAAGATAGAATATCAACACAAGGGAAAATGTGCGTTAAATTGTATATTTTCAAGTACACAGACCAATTTGCGCATTTCTGTTTTTCCTGATATTTAAGCACATGTAAACGCTTTCATAGTATGTTATTTTTTTCACATTTTTCGTCCGCAATTTTTAACGTTATTTCGGCAATTCTTTTATTGCTTTCAGCGTTTCGGAGTCAGTTTCACTACGCACTTGAGCCCATGACCTCGCCGGTTCGGCTCCTATGGGAAAGGAATGAATATCCACATGAAAATTAACGGGATCATTGCAGAATACAATCCCTTCCACAACGGTCACAAATACCAGCTCGAAGAATCAAAACGCCTTACCGGGGCTGACTACACTATCGCCGTCATCAGCGGTAACTTCGTGCAAAGGGGCGCTCCCGCTCTTCTCGACAAGCATTCCAGAGCCGAAATGGCTCTGCGGTGTGGTGCGGATTTGGTGCTGGAGATTCCTGCCGTTTACGCAGTCTCCAGCGCAGAGTATTTTGCCGCCGGTGCAGTCTCTCTGCTGAATCGGCTGAACCTTGTCACACATCTTTGTTTCGGCAGTGAGTGCGGGGATATTTCTCTTTTGAAGCAGGTTGCATCTGTTTTGTCTGACGAGCCGGAGGAGTTTACTTTTATATTAAAAGAATTTCTGCGTATGGGGTATTCCTATCCCAATGCCAGATCCGCTGCATTGATACAGTATGCACCTGTTTTGGCTGATAACAGTGATATCTTCCGCTCTCCTAACAATATTTTGGGTATTGAATATATTAAGGCTCTTTTGCGCCAAAAAAGCCCCATAGTTCCGGTCACCGTGAAACGTCTTGGCGCAGGATACCATGATCCGGTTCCCGAAACGGAATACTGCTCTGCTCTTGCCATCCGCCAGTCTCTTGGAGAAGGGAAAGCCATCTCCTGTGTACATGCCTATATTCCGGAGGAAGTAAAAAGCCTGCTGTCACAATACCTGAGCCGAAAAAAATTTGTCTGCAGTAATGATTTTTCCTCTGTTCTATATTATAAACTGCTTTCGGAAAAGGAATACGGATTTGAGAAATATCTGGACGTCTCACCGGCCCTGTCCGACCGCATTGTGAAACAACTGAATAAATTTGTCAGCTTTGACAGCTTCTGTGATTTATTGAAAACAAAAGAAATGACTTATACAAGAATCAGCCGGTGTCTGCTTCATATTCTCTTAAATATCACCAAGGAGGATATGGCATACTGTACCGAGTTGGGCTACACACCTTATGCAAGAGTATTGGGCTTCCGTAAAGCTGCCGCTCCTCTTCTTAGTGCCATCAAGGAAAAGTCGAATATTCCGCTCATCACCAAGCTGGCTGATGCAGAAAAAATTCTGGATGCGGATTCCTATATCATGTTGAAACAGGATATCCAAATCAGCCAGCTCTATCACGGAGTTGCGGCAGGGCTGTCCGTCAATGCACCGCTGAACGAATATACCCTGCCGCTTTTGATAGTGTAGATATTCAACTAATTTTTAAAACTGTGTATGGGTGCCGGGATTCTTCCGCCCCGGTTTACAAAGGCATCGCAGGAGAAAGAATTGACCGGCATAATCGGCGCATAGCCCAAAAGTCCGCCGAATTCCACAGTCTCGCCTACGCCCTTGCCGATAACGGGGATGACGCGGACTGCCGTAGTTTTCTGGTTTACCATACCGATAGCCATCTCATCTGCAATGATGCCGGAAATAGTGGTCGCTTTGGTATCTCCGGGAATGGCAATCATATCCAGTCCCACGGAGCAGACGCAGGTCATTGCCTCCAGCTTTTCCAGTGTCAGTGCTCCTGCTCTCACCGCGTCTATCATGCCCTGATCCTCGCTGACAGGAATAAATGCACCGCTCAGGCCTCCGACATATGAGGAAGCCATAACGCCGCCCTTTTTCACCTGGTCATTTAATAGAGCAAGGGCTGCCGTTGTGCCGGGAGCTCCTGCATGCTCCAATCCGATTTCACATAAAATATCTGCCACACTGTCACCGATTGCAGGAGTGGGTGCCAGAGATAAATCTACGATACCGAAAGGCACATTCAGTCTTGCGGATGCCTCCTTCGCCACAAGCTGTCCTACACGGGTCACCTTGAAAGCTGTCTTCTTGATTGTCTCACAGAGTACCTCAAAGTTCTCGCCACGCACT
>JAEDMI010000214.1 GCA_016303085.1 Acetatifactor sp. | reverse complement strand
TGCCTCCGAACTCGTCAATCAGATGCTGCTTTACTTCCTTGCTGGAGATAAACTGATCTCCGCTGACTACCCGTCCTCTGTATACCTGAATATCGGGATTCACTTCGCGGCAAACCTGCTCTGCCAGTTCACCCAATGCTTCATCCGCCTTGAAGCTTAATGTGCCGAGCTGCGGAATCTCTCCAAGAGGATAACCGAAAATCGTAGCATCCACATCGTGCTGAAGTGCATCGGTAGACACCACAATATCCCCGATATTAATCTCATTTCTTAAGGATCCGGCAATTCCGGTATTAATGACACAGCTCACCTGAAAATCATCCACCAGAATCTGCGTACAGATTCCAGCATTTACCTTACCGATTCCGGAACGGACCACGACAACTTCTTTTCCGTTCAGGCGTCCACGATTAAACTCCATGGATGCCTTTCGCTGGATCCGGACATCCGTCATCATCGCTTTCAGATTCTCGACTTCAACCTCCATTGCTCCGATAATGCCTATTAACTTCATAATCTTCCTCCGATTTTCTTCTGTTTCTTCTATATTATATACAAGCCAAAGTGTCCCCTGTCGAATGGCAAAAGGAGTGGTTTCCATGATGCCATCAAAGCACTTCGCCTTATACGCTCCCAAAAGCCTGAGCTTTCTCCCATCATAGCATAAAAGTCCGTTTTATGGTATCTTTTTCTTTTCCCTGCTTCGCTTGTGTGCTATAATGGATAACGTTAAGATACACAGGACCGGAATTTGCGTTTTCATCTTCCGGCGCAATCATTTCTACAATCCATGAAGGAGGATAAGAAACATGATGGAATACAAAACAAGAGGCACCTGTGCCAGAAAGATCCTGTTTGACATTACCGCTGACGGTAAAGTTCATGATGTACAGTTCGTAGGCGGATGCAGCGGAAACACACAGGGTGTGGCAAGACTGGTAGAAGGTATGGATGTCAAAGAAGCAATCTCCCGCATGAAAGGCATCGACTGCAACGGCAAAGGAACTTCATGTCCGGATCAGCTGGCCAAAGCTCTTGAGGCAGCACTGAATCAGTAAAAGGAAGCATCCGTATGACTTGTTTGATCGTACGGATGCCTTTTTATTTTCGAATTCTTCTCTTTTTCTCCTGCCTGCTCTATCTGTCCCACTTATCACACAGGCTGTTGATCTGGTCTGCGAACTTTGACAGATCCTTATTGGCTCCTCCCCGGTTATGGGCAATCACCGCCAGCAGACGCTGTCCGGCGGCCAGCAGGCGATCATAAACCGGATTCTGACTGCTCCTTGCAGAAGTCGTTCCGACCGCTTTCTTACAGGGAATTCCCTCCGTTTTCTCGATAAACTCGTTTTCCAGCAAGTCAAAAACCGTTCCGGAATAGGGTGCTGCAGCCGGATACCGCAGTTCATCCCACAGAAGCTTCGCGAAAAGCTCCGTTACTTTATCTTCTCCGTGGGTCACAAATACACGCTGAGGTTTCGCACGAAAGCCCTCCGCCCACCGAAGCAGACCTTCCCGGTCCGCATGGCCGCTCATACCCGGAAGCTGGAGGATCCTGGCATTTACCCGAACATCCTCCTGGAAAATTTTCACCTGCTCTGCACCATTTATCAGTGCACGTCCCAGTGTTCCCACGGCCTGATATCCCACAAATAAAACAGTGCACTCGCTTCTCCAGAGATTATGCTTTAAGTGATGCTTGATCCGGCCCGCATCACACATACCGCTGGCTGAGAGAATCACCTTGGGAGTTTCATCAAAATTGATTGCTTTGGACTCTTCCGATGTAATGGAAAGCTTTAACCCGCGAAACAGAATCGGGTTCACACCCCTTGCCAACAGTTTTGCTGCCTCAGAGTCATAACAGTCCTGTTCATGATCCTTAAAAATACTGGTGGCCTCCACCGCCAGCGGACTGTCCACATAAACCGGAAATTCGCCGTGTCCCTCCACAAGACCTTTTTCCTTAATCTCACGAATAAAGTAAAGCATCTCCTGAGTTCTGCCCACAGCAAAAGAGGGAACAACCACATTGCCTCCCCGGTCAAAGGTTTCCTGAATCACCCGGGCAAGCTCTCCTACATAATCGCTTCTCTCTCCATGACTGCGGTCTCCGTAGGTGGATTCCATAATAACGTAATCCGCTGACTCGGGGTATTCCGGGTCATTGATCAGAGGCTGATCCAGATTTCCAATATCCCCGGAAAAGACCAGCTTCTTTGTCTGGCCTTCCTCCTTAAGCCAAAGCTCTATGGACGCCGATCCCAGCAGATGTCCTGCATCCAGGAAGCGTACCTGAATTCCCTCTGCCAGTTCAATCCGACTGTGATAAGGACAACCTTCCATCAGCTGAATCACCCCTAAAGCATCCTCCATGGTATATACCGGCACATAATCCTCGCGGCCGGCCCGGCGATTCTTGCGATTTTTCCACTCCGCCTCTGACATCTGTATATGTGCACTGTCACGGAGCATGATATTGGACAAATCTGCCGTGGCACGGGTCATATAAATCGGCCCCCGAAATCCGTGCGCATACAGCAGCGGCAGATTTCCGGTGTGATCAATGTGAGCATGTGTGATCAGCACAAAATCAAGCTGGGAAGGCGATATGGGAAGGGGACAGTTTTCATAAATGTTCGGTCCCTGCTCCATACCGCAGTCTACCAGAAATTTTTTCCCTGCGGCTTCCAGATAGTAACAACTGCCTGTTACCTCGTGTGTCGCTCCCAAAAAAGTAATACGCATACAGCATTTACCTCCTGTTCACCGACGATGCTATTTCCTGCTACCGAAAATGTCGGGCACAACTTGCAGCCCCTTACATTGTATATTTTCAGTATATACAATTTTGACGAAAAAGTATACAGACAATTGCTGTTCATAAACAACAGAACTATTTTGTTATTGCAAAAATGGAGCTTTTGTTTTTACGCAAAAGCTCCATTACCGCTTTTTAATTTATGTTACCAAACTCCTTCTCAAGTGCTGCATCAACTTCATCTGCAGAATACGCTTTTCCCACTTTGATTGATTCAACACCTTTTTACTTTTTCTCACCAATCAGAACGACACCCTGCTCCGGGTTATGGTCAATTGCTCCAACAATCGGATGCGGCACATACATTTCTTCCAGATAGGCAATATCTGATTTTGTCAATTTTACATTCAATGCTCCAACTGCATCGTCCAGATAAACAGCCTTTGTTGCACCAATAATCGGGGATGCGATTCCTTTTTCCCATTGCCATGCAAGTGCAATCTGAGACATCTTACAATTGTATTTTTCAGATAACTCATGCACCCTGGCAACAATCTGCATATCCTGTTTCTCCATATTGTCATATTTGCCCATGGCAACCCGATCTGTTTTGCTGCGCAGAGAATCTGTTATCCATTCCGGTCTGGTTAAATGTCCGGCAGCCAGAGGACTGTATGGCATAAGAGATACCCCCATCTGTTTACAGATCGGTATCAACTCACGTTCGTCTTCCCGGTAAAGCAGGTTATAGTGGTTTTCCATAGTGGAAAACGGTGTCCAGTTATGATCCCTTGCAGCAAGCTGCATATTATAGAACTGATATC
This sequence comes from Acetatifactor sp., assembly GCA_016303085.1. Lineage (GTDB taxonomy): Bacteria > Bacillota > Clostridia > Lachnospirales > Lachnospiraceae > Acetatifactor. The sequence continues at coordinate 770 of JAEDMI010000214.1, read as the reverse complement.
CGTACATGGCAGATGCACCGATTGCCCTGACTTTTCCTGATTTTACCAGTTCATGCAGCGCTTCCATCGTTTCTTCGATCGGTGTATCAAAATCAAATCTATGAATAATGTAAAGATCAAGATAATCGGTTCCAAGACGCTTTAGTGTCCCTTCAATTTCCCGCATAATTGCCGCTCTTGATAATCGTCCCTCATTGAAATACACTTTTGACGCAATCACTACCTGATCTCTTGACGTGCAGTTCTTGATCGCCTTTCCCAGATACTCCTCACTGGTTCCGGCCGAATATCCGTTGGCTGTATCAAAAAAATTAATTCCCAGTTCCAATGCATGCCGAATGACTTTTTCGCTTTCTCTTTCATCCAGCGTCCAGTCATGCATCGTACCTGCTTTTCCAAAACTCATACATCCAACACAGATTTTTGACACTTCTATATCAGTATTTCCAAGTTTTACATATTCCATGTTTTCTGCTCTCCGTTATCACCGTTCTTCACACGCTTCATCCAGTTTCCATACTTCTTTTGCCAGATTAAATACTGCCCATCCTTTTGGCCATCCCACATAAAATGCCACATGAGTAATGATTGCAGCGATTTCTTTCTGCGTAACTCCATGATCTTTTGCATTCTGCAAATGATAAACCAGCGAGGAATCCGTGATTCCGGAAGACATCAGCGCCACAACCGTAATGATACTTCTGGTCTTTACATCAATATCCTGATTATTCCAGTTTTCCCCAAAAAGCACATCGTCATTGAAATGTGCA
>JAEDMI010000213.1 GCA_016303085.1 Acetatifactor sp. | reverse complement strand
CTGCTCCTGCTTTGCCCGCTTCCGTTCCCGCTTTATCCGCTTCTGTTCCCGCTTTCTCCGTTCTTGTCTCTGCAACATCGGAGACCACCCGCATAAAATTTCCGGCTTTCTTATATTTATCCAGCATATCATTTAAATTTTCTGTATCTATATTGCGCTTTATCTTGTTTATCAGGTAGACGCACCAGTATGCAAACCCGATAAACCCAAAGAAAACCAGAGTTGGTATCAGGCTCCTGCCAAACCATCCGAACAGATAGGACGCTCCCGTGTAGATTGTCGTACAAATCAGGATATATAGTACCTCCCGTTTTCCAAGTGTTTCCGCTTCATCAAAATTTTGCAAAAGATAAACCTGCAGATAGCCCATGAGATATGTGGTAAGAATGATTTCACACATATGCAGCACACTGGCTTGAAAGTTTCCCTGAAGTGCCCGGCAAACGCAGTAGAAAAACACAATGGCATAAAAGTACAAACAAGCCTTATACTCTATGGCGATTTCCACGGAAAAATATTTTTTAAATCCCTTGATAAACTTACTCTTCGTCATTTTCAGCCCCTCCTTTTAAGATTTGTCTCAGCTGACCCGCATATTTTCGGGATATCATCACCTGTTCCCCGTTTTCCATGGTGGCGCGAATACGGCATCCCGGTTCACTTTTCAGGCGTTCGATTTTTTGGATGTTTAATGCCATGGACTTGGAACAGCGAAAAAAGCCTCTGTCTGCATAGAGCGCCGCAAGTTCCCCCAGACCTTCGCCCAATCGGCACACCTTATCCGGCAGATAAGCCCAAGTTACTCCGTCCACGCTTTCCAGATAAAGAATCTCCTCCGGCGAAAACAATACCTTTTCCCTTTCCGCTTGTCCCATTAACTTTTGTTCCGTCCCCTGTACCATTGCTTCTATCCGCGGGGTCATTTCCCGATATCGGATAATAACTTCCTCGCACCCATCGGCAATCCTGTGCATCGTCAGCTTCATGCTCTTCTCCTTATCTCATTTCGCAGTACTGTATTCTCGGCACTCTTTTCGTATTCTCGGCACTCTTTTGTATTTATCGCGGGATGTTCCTATACCATGTCGAAGCCACCTTCTGCCCTCAACGTCGCTTGGCTTTCTGCCTATCTACATTGTATCAGATTCCTTTCCCTCTTCAAGCCTGTAACTCTAAGATGCACTTACGGACCCGTAAGATACACCTATGAATCTACAAAATATAAAAATTCCCCGTGGCATTTGTGCCAATGGCATAATGCCCGGGGATTCCTTTTATTCTTTATTTATCAATCATGCCTTTCGTCACTGTCAAAGGTCTCGCAAAAGCGCGCGGCAAAGGCCGGTTCCTCCCCGCCCACATAGAGGTGGGAAATATCGCCAAAGCTGTTCACGCGGAAGGAAGCCTTTCCCCGGCGGCGCTCCTCTGTATAAACGGTAGTCACCGCTGTTGGAGCCGCACAGGTATTGTGCCAGAGAATCATGGGAGAGACGTTCATCAGATGGGACAAAAGTACACATTCCAGACCAAAGTGGCAGAAAAACACGAGAGTGTCACGATTTGCCCTCTCCACCCGGTACAGTTCACCCTCCCGTACATAGCCATGCTCTGCCAACAGCGCATCAAAGTTGTCCGTCACATATCGGTACACCTCATCCACCCTGCCTTCCCTCATAATCTCCGTCTCACACCACAGTTTTCGGTCAAAATACCTGGCATCCGCAGTCCAATCCTCCGGTAGCCAGTCCCAGGCTATGATTTTCCTGTCTTTCACATCCGGCCGGTTAATCTGCGGAGGAAACTCTTTCAGCCAGTCACATTCCACCGCAGTTCTGCCCATCCTTTTCAGAGTCAGTGAGGCGGTGTCCTTTGCCCGCCCCAGGGGTGATACATAAAATTCCTTTACATCCAGTTTACAGATGCGTTCCGAGAGCAGTTTTGCCTCTCTCCAGCCCTTTTCCGTAAGAGAATCTATGGAATAATCCGGGTCTCCGTGCCGTATAATCACCAATCTCATCCTTATGTCCTTGCCTTTCACATGATGAACCACATTCTCCGGAAAGCAGCTCAACTATATTCTGTAAATGCCTGTCCCAAAACATCCATCTGAAATGCGCCGGGCAAACAGATACATACAGACATTCTAACAAGATAATACATTGTGTCATCTTATCAGAATGTCTTTGCACCTTTTTAGCCCAGTGCTACATCCAGCACCATCATCAAAACAAACCCTAAAGCCACACCTACAGTACCAATATTCGTATGTTCGCCGGATTGTGATTCGGGAATCAGCTCCTCCACTACTACATATACCATAGCCCCCGCCGCAAATGCAAGCAGATAAGGTAAAATCGGCACCACGCGGGACGCCAGCATAATCGTGATAAAGGCGCCGATTGGCTCCACGATACCTGAAAGCACACCGTACAGGAAGGCTTTTCCCCTGGATGCTCCGGCACTGCGCAATGGCATTGAGATAATTGCTCCTTCAGGGAAGTTTTGAATAGAAATTCCGATGGCAAGTGCAAGCGCTCCCGCCATGGCAATTCCGGAATCTTCCGAAAGCATAGCTGCCGCAACCGTCACACCCACAGCCATGCCTTCCGGCAGGTTATGCAGCGTCACTGCAAAGACAAGCATAGTTGTCTTTTTCAAGCTGGCCTTAACGCCCTCAGGCTTCTCACTGTCGATATGAATATGAGGTACCAGACTGTCGAGCAGCAGAAGAAACCCCATGCCCAGCAGGAAGCCCACTGAAGCCGGGAGCCATGTCGCATTTCCCTGTTCTTCCGCCATCTCAATGGCAGGAATCAGAAGAGACCACACGGAAGCCGCTATCATCACACCGGAAGCAAATCCCAGAAGCAGCTTCTCCAGTCTCGAATTCATTTCCTTCCTCATAAAAAAGACCATTGCGGCGCCGAGCGCCGTCCCCAGGAAGGGAATCCATATGATTAAATATTCACTCATGTTTTTTTCAGCCTTTTCTCTTAACTTATTAGTATTCGGTTTTGTGCCAAAGGGTGACACCTATTTTGTTTTTATTCTCAGACATCGAATTGCGTTCAGCACAGCCAACACCATGACACCTACATCCGCAAAAATAGCAAGCCACATTCCGGCAATACCTACAGCCCCGAGTATCAGGCAGACTGCCTTTACTCCAAGAGCAAATACAATATTTTCATAGACGATGCAGAGACATTTTCTGGAAATTTGCATTGCCAAAGCAAGCTTCATGGGGTTATCGTCCATGAGCACAATGTCCGCCGCTTCAATGGCCGCGTCAGACCCCAGAGCTCCCATGGCAACTCCGATGTCAGCCCTGGAAAGTACAGGCGCATCGTTGATACCGTCTCCCACAAAAGCAAGATTTTCCTTTGCGCCTTTTTCGGTCAGCAGAGCCTCCACCGCATCCACCTTGTCTCCCGGCAGCAGTTCACTCTTCACTTCGTCCAGTCCCAGCCTCTCTGCCACATGCCGGGCTACTGCATCACTGTCTCCGGTGAGCATCACTGTCTTTTTCACTCCGGCTGCTTTCAGCGCCGCAATAGCCTGTGCCGACTGTTCCTTCACCACATCTGAAATCAGAATATATCCCGCGTAGGAACCGTTTACCGCCAAATACACCACGGTACCCACACCGGTATTCTCTTCGTACGGCAATCCCAGCTTTTTCATCAGCCTGGCATTTCCTGCCGCCACTTTTACGCCTTCCACCAGCGCCGTCACACCGTGTCCGCCGATTTCCTCCACATCGGATACCTTCGTCTTATCAATTTCCTGCCCGTAAGCTTCCTTCAGGCTCTTAGAGATGGGATGGTTGGAATAGCTCTCCGCATAAGCGGCATATTCCAGGAGTTTCTGTCTTGCCGATTCCAATCCTGTTTTGCCCGCCATAGCTGTTTCCTTTGAAATGTAATCCTCAAAAGCAGCCGACGTAAGAATCTCAGTCACCTCAAACACACCTTTGGTCAAAGTTCCCGTCTTGTCGAACACCACGTATTTCGTCTGTGCCAGAGCCTCCAGATAATTGGACCCCTTTATCAGAATGCCGCAGGAGCTTGCTCCGCCGATACCTCCGAAAAAGCTCAGAGGTATGGAGATAACCAGGGCACAGGGACAACTGATTACCAGAAAGGTCAGGGCACGAATAATCCAGGTGCTCCAGTTTGCAGGATTGCCCATTATCAGATTTACCACGGAAGGGACAATTGCCAGTGCCAGTGCACCGTAACAAACAGCAGGAGTATAGTACCTGGCAAATTTAGTAATAAAATTCTCCGATTTCGATTTTTTCATGCCGGAGTTTTCCACCAAATCCAGTATCTTGGAAACGGTAGACTCCCCGAATTCCTTTGTAGTT
>JAEDMI010000212.1 GCA_016303085.1 Acetatifactor sp. | reverse complement strand
CCCCCGACCCACGGCTTAGAAGGCCGTTGCTCTATCCAGCTGAGCTACGGACACAAAAATACTGTTTATACTCAAACCGACGAAGCATATTTTAACTTATTCCTGTGCTGTTGTCAACTCTTTTTGCAAAAATCGGCTGTAAAAAAAACGGCTCCAAAAATAATCTTCCGTTGCACAATTTAAAGCCACTGTATAAAAGCCGTTTTATCATTTCGATTATACCCTGCCTTCTCATAAAAATACAGGGTGCTCTCCTTTTTGGAGCCGGTGAGCAGCATCATCTTATAACAGTTTTCCCGACGGGCAAGTTCCTCGGCATACTTCAGGCATTTTGTGGCCAGACCTTTTCCCCGGTATCTCTCATCCGTTATCACATTCTCCACAAATGCATAGGGCTGCTGATTGTGAGTCAGGTTCGGGATGATAACGCACACACAGGAAGAAACAATCTCTCCGTCTTCCTCCTCCACAATAATGTGATGGTCTTTATCACAGAGAATTCTGTTCCAAATTTCCATGATTTCAGGAGTTTTTTCCGGCATGGGATTGTCATGCAACTGCATATACAATTTCATCAGCCCTTCATAATCCGTTTCTTGTATTTCTCTTATCATAGTAATTCCTTTCCGTAGGATTTTCTCCACATATCTTTCATACTTTCAAACCTGTCCTGCAACAAGATATCCGTTAAGGGCACTGTGCCGAAAAACTCCTGCCCTCTTGCCGCTACGGTATCGTCAGGAGTTCCTTCAGATTGGTTACCGTATAATCCGCCACACTGTGTCGGCAAGACGGCGTCAGCCGGCTTGGATTCTGCGCCAGCAGAGTTATTATACCACAAACCCATAAAAATGCTTTTATTTCCCTTTTCAAAAAAAAGTTCTCGGTAAATTGAAACCTGCTCACTTCTTATTCATTACGATAATAAATTAATAAATACTCATCATCGGCATATTTGCAGGCTGTTTCTTCTGTAATTCCCGGTTCTACACAAACAATGTACTCATCGCCAAAATTATCATCAATAAAACAAATGCTCCTTTTGATTTGCTCATATCATATTCTCTCCAACCTGAATTGTTTATTCTCTATACAACTATAACTATCTACAATATGAAAAAGTAGCGCAAAAACACTTAATTTTCCTTAATATTCTTTTAACTGTCTCATTGCATAGCCCGAAAAACGCCTGTATACTTTAAGCAGGAGGTGATACTTATGGCTGGTGAAGTCGGGGAAATCCGTGAATTTTTTGCACGTTTGAGCGGTGCCGATTTTACTGAGCCCATTACTGCCGGAATTTTTGTTTCTATTGCGGCATGGGCAAGTTATCAGCGCACAGTGGACGAGACACCCTACTGGAGAACCCTGAAAGCAAACGGTGAGCTGAATGCCAAATATCCGGGAGGTATTGAGGCGCAAAAGAAAAAACCGGAGGACGAGGGGCATACCGTCATCCGAAAAGGACGAACTAACTATAAATATTATGTTAAGAATTATGAAGCCGCTCTTTTCAAATTGTCCTGATGAGACAATGCAAAATACTGTTTGGGGTTGTTTTCTTGTCGACCCGGTGATAACATATACTTAGAAAACAGAGAGGGAGGGGAAATCCGTATGAGAAGATATGTTATGTTTGCATAGCACCGGCTATTGCAATCAAAATGAAATTGTTATAGCCGTTGCTGTTCCTGACAGTAAATTAAGTCTAGGAGGCAAACATGGGCTATATAAAAGCAGAAGAAATTCTGCCTGTAGAAATCATAGAACTGATACAGCAGTATGTGGACGGACAAAATATTTACATCCCCAGGCGTTCGGAAAACAGGCTGGAATGGGGTTCGCAGACCGCAATAAAACAGGAACTGGCAGTCAGGGATCGTCATATTTACACTGACTGGCATCAGGGTATGACCGTATCGGAACTGACCCGTAAATATTGTCTGTCAGACAAAAGCATACAGCGCATTATCAGAAAAATGAAAGCATAAAACAATGAGTCGGTACATTCAGGTATCGGCTCATTCTTTTTTAGAATTAATTATGAGGTGACAGCTTTCGGTTGAATCTGCTATGCTGGAATGGGAGCGAAAAATCGGGTCTGTTCCGGCAGGGGCGGGACACGCATGGGAAAGGTATGATATAAAAATGCAACAGGATTACAGCAGAAAAATTTCAGAACGTTTATGGAATTTACCGGATAAGGGTGAACTTGAAAGCCAAAGAGAGGCAACCTTTATAGACGATATCATTCAAAAAAGCCATATTGAAAAGGAACTGCTGACTGAAACAGACGGCATTGAAACCGTCTTTGACGGCGGAGCCGGATGCGGACGTTTTTCTATCCTTCTTGCCAAAATGGGCTGTAAGGTAACTCACTTTGATATTTCCCGTCCTATGCTGGAAAAAGCAAGGGAATTAGCAGCCGAGGCTGGTGTATCTGAAAATATTACCTTTGTAGAGGGTGCTCTGGAGGACTTGTCCCAATATGCAGACAAATCTTTTGATATGGTTATTTCTTTTGATGCCCCTATCTCCTACACCTATCCGAATCAGGAGAAGGTTATCGGTGAACTGATTCGCATTGCAAGGAAAAAGGTCATGTTCAGCGTCGCATCACGGTTGGGATACTTACCCTATTTGTCGAATCCAATCCAGAAGAACCAGTTTATTATAAATCCCGAATGTTCCGATGCCTGGGTTCAGCGGTGCATTGCCAACAGACAAAGCGCAATCGACAGTTTCACTTTTGACAAAAGGGCAATCGAGAAATTCATGTGCGATGGCTTATCCGGCGGGGAAGAAGAAATTGCTGAGTACGAAAGGGGCGGTACTCCCTGGTGCATTACTTACGCCTTCCTTCCGGATGAATTGAAATCATTGTTGGAAAGGCATGGTGTGAAAAACATCCGAATGGCAGGGCCGGGAGCATACGCGAGAACCATTCCAAACGAAATACTGGTAAAGATTATGAGCAATGAACAGGATAAGAATGACTTTCTCGAAATTTGCCACAAATATGACTCCAATCCCTATGTCTGCGGAATGGGAAAAGATAATCTGTTCATCAAGGGGGACATTGAAGCGCCGGAAGCAATACAGACAGTTGAAAGAGCCAGCATAGGCGAAGGAGAATAAACAATGTCAGAAGAATTTTATGCTTATCATGCGGTGACAGAAAAACCCATGCAGTTAGGCCAACATATCGTTTTCGATGATACCCACCACAGCGGTGTTTATCAGAGAGTAACGGATAAGCAGGATATTGTAAAAAATATCTACCGTAATCCGCAAAAGTATGAGAATATAGAGTTAGAATACCCGGTTGTGGTGGCATTGCGTGAGCTTGCCCTGGAGGAAGTGCGAAGGGAAAAATATCCCCACTACCCCTCCCGCATGAGTTGCCTGTATGTCTCGGAAACTCTACAGGAGGCGGTGCAGTGGGCAGACTATTTTGTGAGTCTGGGCCGCCCCACTTTTCAGATAGTAAGGATGAAAGTTACAGGAAAGCGCTTCATCGCGGATGCTGCAAAATGCTTTGATGGCACCATATCCAGAGAAGAAAATCTGCGCTTGGCGGAAAGATACTGGGAAAACAGGGAAAATATCGCGGGCGAGCCGCCCATCAATGAGTTCCTAGTAAGCGGTGATATCGAAGTTGTAGAAATCGTAAAGGAGATTCAAAATGCTTGAAGTGATAAATAATTACCGAAACAATGATACACTACGGCACAGTTTCAATGAACTGGCAGGGAAAACCTTCGGTCTGAACTTTGAGGACTGGTATCAAAACGGCTTCTGGGGGGACAACTATAACCCTTACTCCGTTGTAAAGGATGGCAGAGTTGTGGCAAATGTTTCGGTAAACAGAACCGATATGATGATAGACGGCACAGTCAGACATTTCTTTCAGCTGGGAACTGTTATGACCGATGAAACATACCAAAATCAGGGGCTTATCCGTAAAATTATGGAGCAGATAGATGCTGATTACAGCGAAAAAGCAGACGGTTTCTACCTGTTTGGAAATGACAGTGTTCTTGATTTCTATCCGAAATTCGGCTTTCGGAAGTCAAAAGAATACCTGTATTCCCGAAATGTCCATGGCACCGGGAAGTGTCAGTTTGAGCAAATTCTCATGGACTCTCCCGCCAGATGGAGACTGCTGGAAGACGCCATGAACCGCAATGTGTTTCATGGCCGCTTTGACATGGTTGACAACAATGAACTCATTCTGTTCTATGTAACAAAATTTATGCAGAAAAATGTATACTTTCATAAACCTACCGATACCTATATCATCGCTGAAACGGAAGGGAACAACCTGTTTCTGCACAATGTGTTTTCCTCCACTCTGAGGGAGACGGATG
>JAEDMI010000211.1 GCA_016303085.1 Acetatifactor sp. | reverse complement strand
TGGCCGAAGCAGAGCAGGATCTTGCGGACGGGCGCAAGGAGTTGGAGGATGGCAAGAAGGAACTGGCAGACAGTAAAAAGGAGTTGCTGGATGCACAGAAGGAACTTGCGGACGGACGCAAGGAGTTAGAGGACGGCAAGAAAGAACTTGCAGACGGAAAAACTGAATTGGAAAATCAGCAGTACAGTGTCAGCAATCAACTGGCGGCGCAGAGAAATGCACTGCTGACGGCAAAGATGAATCTGGAATCTATGCAGACGGGACTTTCCACCGCGAAGACGCTGAATGACGGAATTAATCAGCTGAGTATAGGAATAACAGCGTTGAAGACATTGCAGACAGCGTATCCGTCGGGTTGCGCAGCAACCTACAGTACTTACATGACAAAACTGGGAAATGCTCTGGCTGCCCTGGCCGTCAATCCAAATGATACTGCGGCAGCCACAGATTTAGCGGCGGCACAGAGTGAGATAGCCGCGCTGAAAAGTGCTATCACAGAGAATGTCATACTGGCGCAGTCCTGGAGCCAAATCAGCACAGCGGCGGCCGGCATGGGATATACAATTCCATCCATGGATGAGTTGAAGGCCATGGATTGGACAGATGCGGGCAATACGACAATAGTGGGAACGACTCTGGGAGTAATTGACGGTGCGCTTCCGGGAATTGTGGGACAAATGCATACACAGAAAACAGCGCTGGAGGAGCAGTTGGTATACGCTACCAACGGACTGGGCTATGATGGGTATGTGGCGCAAATAAACAAGGCTCTGGCAGCCCAGAATATTACCGATATCAATAAGGCTATCAACGATATTAACAGCGGGCTGATTCTGGTGGAACAGGGGCAAATGTCTGCCGCCATTGAATTTGCCAACGGCAAAGCCCAGATTTCTCTGGGTGAATATCAGTTGGAAGTGGCGGAATCCCAGCTGACTTCCGGGGAAGAGCAGATTCAGTCCGGACTGGAGCAGATGAAGGATGCGGAGCAACAGCTGATAGACGCTCAGGAACAGCTGGAGGAGGGCGTGCAGCAGCTTGCGGACGCGAAGGAAGATGCTTATGAGCAGGCGGATATGACAAATATTCTGACTGTTGACACGGTTAAGCAACTTCTGGCGGCACAAAACTTCTCCATGCCTGCGGGATATGTTACGGAGGAAAGCATTGACTACATGGTGCGGGTAGGCGATAAGCCGGCTACCGTGGAGGAACTGCAGGCTTTGCCGTTGATGGATTTGCACATGGATGGCGTACCTGTGATTACATTGGGGGATGTGGCAGATGTGTTCTACACGGATAACTCTGCTGAAATATACACCAATGTGGACGGTAGTGCGGGTGTCATGCTGACCATCCAGAAACAGACAGGCTATTCTACCGGTGAGGTGTCTGATCTGTTGGAAGAGCGCTTTAATGAGCTGATGGAGGTGAATGAAGGCTTAAGCCTTATCACTCTCATGGATCAGGGTATTTATATTGATTTGGTAATGAATGCCATTTTTAACAATATTGTGTTTGGTTTCGGTCTTGCAATTCTGATTCTGATTCTGTTCCTGAAGGATTTAAGGCCTACGGCTGTGGTAGCGGTTTCCATTCCCATCAGCCTTGTGACGGCAGTTGTATGTATGTATTTCAGCGGAGTAACCCTGAACATCATCTCCCTGTCAGGTTTGGCGCTGGGAATCGGTATGTTGGTGGATAACTCGATTGTGGTTATCGAGAATATTTACAGGCTGCGGGGTCTGGGATATGATGTAAAGGAAGCAGCCATGGAGGGTGCGAGAGAGGTTGCCGGAGCAATCGCAGCTTCTACCCTGACTACTGTCTGTGTATTCCTGCCTATTGTGTTTACGGAAGGTATTACAAGACAACTGTTTGTGGATATGGGATTGACAATCGGCTACTCACTGCTTGCCAGCCTTGTAATCGCACTGACGGTGGTTCCTGCCATGTCTTCTATGGTATTGAAAAAGACAAAGGAGCAGAGAGAGGGCAGATTCTTTAAAGCCCTGGTGAAAGGTTATGAAAAAGTGTTGGGAGCTTCCTTGAAGGTAAAACCCCTTGTGCTGTTGGCAGTGGTAGTCCTTTTGGTTACCAGCATGGCGTTAGCTTATACCAACGGAACTGCTTTTATGTCGGATATGGATTCCACACAGCTGACGGTATCCGTTCAGCTGGATAAGGATGTGGCTTTGACAGAGACGGGAGAGATTACAGATCAGGTGGTAGATGCGATTCTGTCCATTGATGATGTACAGAATGTGGGTGCCATGACCAGTTCTTCCACCATGTCCCTGCTGGGAGGCGGCGGAAACAGCAGTACCAATGCTACAACGGTCTATGTCGTTACAAAAGAAGACAAGAAGATGAGCAATGAAGAGATTGCTGACATAATTATAGAAAAAACGGCAGATTTGGATGCGGATATTTCGGTGGATACCTCCAGCATGGACATGAGCGCTCTGGGCGGAAGCGGTATTTCCATTCAGGTCAGAGGACGTGACCTGGATGAACTGGGACGGATTGCCCAAGAAGTGGCAGCTATCTTGGAGAGCGTGGAAGGTACGGCTGATGTCAGCGACGGGTTGGAGGAAGCGGAAGAGGAGCTTCGCATCATTATTGACCGTGACGAAGCAGTACACTACGGATTGACTGTTGCACAGGTTTATTCCCAGATATACGGAAAGCTGGCTGAAGCAGGCAGCGCCACAACGCTTGTGGCGGCAGACAAGGATTACAATGTTTATGTGCTGAATGGCAGTGACATGGAACTGACCAGAGAACTTGTAAAGAATTTGGAGATAACCGGTACGGATGAGAACGGGGAGAGCGTGAAGGTACCCCTTAAGGATATTGCTTCCTTTGAAAAAGCGGCAGCTTTGACCTCCATCAATCGTGCGGATCAGAGCAGATATGTTTCTGTTTCCGCGTCCATTGCGGATGGCTACAATGTAGGTCTTGTGTCTGCGGATGTGGAAAAGAAACTGGCAGATTATGAGATGCCTGCAGGCTACAGGCTGGTGTCCTCGGGAGAGAATGAGATGATTAACGATGCCATGAGCCAGATTCTCCTGATGCTGGTGCTGGCAATCGCATTTATGTACCTGATTATGGTAGCACAGTTCCAGTCCTTAAAGTCGCCCTTTATCATACTGTTTACCATTCCGCTGGCATTTACCGGAGGTTTCCTGGGACTTTTCATTACCGGCAGCGAAATCAGTGTTATCGCTATGATAGGATTTGTCATGCTGTCAGGTATCATTGTAAATAACGGTATTGTGTTGATTGACTACATGAACCAGCTGAGAGAAAACGGGATGGAGAAGAAAGAGGCGATTATGGAAGCAGGACGCACCAGACTCCGCCCTGTACTGATGACGGCACTGACAACCATCCTTGCCCTGTCTACCATGGTATACAGCCGTGATATGGGCTCGGAGATGGCAAAGCCCATGGCTGTTGTCACCATCGGCGGACTGCTCTACGGTACACTGCTGACCCTGATTGTCATTCCCTGTATTTACGATTTGTTCAACAGAGACAATAAAAAGGGAAGCAAGGGTGCGAAAAAGGATAAGAGGTTGCGCAAGACCCAAAAAGTCGCAGCACTGCCGGAGGAAGAGTGATGGGAAAGATTACGGGATTAGAAGAAATACAAAATGTACCGCCCAAGGTGCAGCAGATGTATCGGGCGGTGGTTGAACTGATTGGGGAGGGCGAGGATGCATCAAGTCTTCGCGTCTCCACTATCACAGACAGGGCTGGTATCGGGAAGGGAACCGCATACGAGTATTTTGACAGCAAGGAAGAAATTGTGGCATGTGCGGTAGCCTACTATATCCAATATACCTTCGACTGGCTGGAAAAGGTGCTTATGGAAAGAGAAACTTTTCGGGAACAGCTGGATTATCTGTTGAATGAAATGAATAAAAGAGACGGCAGAAAATTCTGTTTCCTGAGATTTGTACATCTTCTGACAGACAATTCTGATTTCAGCAACCTGGTACGGCAGAAGCTTTGTTCTGAAAAAGCCAGGAGGTATATGCCTGTAACTGTTTTCGGCAATGTGTTGGGCAGGGCGGTAGAACAGGGAGAACTGCGGAGTGATTTGCCCATGGATTACATGATTTATTCCCTGTTTTCACATCTGATAACATATATGATGGCGATTACCACGGAGGAGAGTTTTGGCATAGAACCGGCACAAATACGCCCATATGTATTTCAGGGGATTTTGGATGAATTGTGTGAAAAATAAATAATTTTTGTTGACAAGCGATATGACGTTTGTTATAATGAAACACGGTGATTGCGAAAAGCATCACGTGATGCTGCTGTGGCTCAGTCGGTAGAGCGTCGCATTGGTAGTGCGGAGGTCACG
>JAEDMI010000210.1 GCA_016303085.1 Acetatifactor sp. | reverse complement strand
GAAGAAAAAAGTTTTAGCAGTCTTTATGGCAGCAGCCATGGTTCTTGGCATTGCAGCTTGTGGTGGCAATTCCGCAGAGCCTGCAGGTGGCAAGGGTGGAGATCTAATCAAGGTTGGTATTATTAACAACGACCCTAACGAGTCCGGTTATCGTACCGCAAATGACAAGTCCATGAAGGAAATGTTCACCAAGGAGAATGGCTATGAAGCTTCCTTCGCATACAGCTTGAAGAACGATGAGCAGATCAACGCAGCTCAGAAGTTCATCACTGACGGTGTTGACTACCTGCTTCTTTCCGCAGCTGATACTGCCGGTTGGGACGGCGTTCTGAAGGATGCTAAGGATGCAGGAATCAAGGTTATTCTGTTTGACCGTACCATTGATGCAGATCCCAGCCTTTACGAGGCTTCCATCGTATCCGATATGGCAGCTGAAGGTCAGCAGGCTGTAGATTGGCTTCTTGCTCAGGGACTTTCCGAGTACAATGTAATTCACATTCAGGGTGCTATGGGTTCCGCTGCTCAGATCGGACGTACCGGTGCTCTTGATGCAGCTAAGAATGACGGTAAGGTTAACATTGTTACTCAGCAGACCGCTACCTGGAACGCAGAGAACGCACAGCAGATCGTTCAGTCCGTTATCGATGCCAAGACTCCTTTCAACGTAATCTATGCAGAGAACGACGATATGGCTAAGGGCGCTGTTGCAGCTCTTGATGCAGCAGGTATCAGCCACGGTGTTGGCAAGGACGTTGTAGTTATGGGCTTTGACTGCAATAAGTGGGCACTTGAAGAGCTCCTTAAGAAGAACTGGAACTATGATGGACAGTGTAATCCTTTCCAGGCTTCCTACATTGATGACATCATCAAGAAGCTCGAGAAGGGTGAGAGCATTTCTGAGAAGACCATCATCATGCAGGAGAAGGGCTTCGATGCAAATACCATCACTCAGGAAGATGTAGATAAGTACGGTATCTAATACGAACAAAAAACGCAGAGCGTAAAAAGAGCGCGGTGCAGCGTAAATGAAAATGTACGCATGCCCGCGCTGTTTTTCTCTAAAATTTTAAGCAAGGGGTGAAATGCTGGTGAGTGAAAATGTATTGGAAATGAAAAATATCTGCAAGTCATTCCCGGGAGTACGTGCCCTGCAGAATGTGGATTTTAAACTTCGTGCAGGAGAGATTCATGCTCTGATGGGAGAGAATGGTGCAGGAAAATCCACCCTGATTAAGGTTCTCACTGGGGTATACAGTAAGGATGAGGGCGATATTTATCTGGATGGTAAGGTCGTGGCGATTCATTCGCCTCAGGACGCACAAAGGGTTGGAATTAGTACCGTTTATCAGGAAATTACACTTTGCCCGAATTTGTCCGTAGCCGAGAATATGTACATCGGTCGCGGTACGGGAAAGCTACAGAATTGGAAGAAACAAAACGAAGATGCGGATAAGATTTTAAAATCCCTGGATATTCCCGCAAAAGCGACACAGCAGCTTGCCAGCTGTTCCATTGCGGTTCAGCAGATGGTTGCAATCGCAAGAGCGGTGGATATGGATTGTAAGGTTTTGATTTTGGATGAGCCCACTTCCTCCCTGGATGATTTGGAGGTTCAGAAGCTGTTTGGGCTGATGAGAGATTTGAAATCCAGAGGTGTTGGTATTATTTTCGTAACCCACTTCCTGGATCAGGTCTATGAAGTATGCGATAAGATAACCGTACTTCGTGACGGAACACTGGTTGGAGAATATTCCATTCAGGAAATGCCCAGAGTAATGCTGGTGTCCAAGATGCTGGGTAAGGATCTGGATGATATGTCGGATATCAAGGGTGAGCAGGCTCCGTATAACGGAAAAGATGCTTCCGAGGTAGTACTTGAGGCAGAAGGGCTTCAGAGTGATGCCGGAATCAAGCCCTTTGATTTCTATATCAAAAAGGGTGAGGTTAACGGATTTACCGGACTTCTCGGTTCCGGGCGAAGCGAATGTGTTCGTGCCATTTTCGGTGCGGACCGCGTAATCGGCGGAAAGGTTAAGAAAAACGGTAAGACAGTCAATATTAACAAACCCATTGATGCAATGAAAAACGGAATTGCTTATCTGCCGGAGGACCGTAAGATTGATGGTATTGTGGGCGATTTGTCCGTGCGTGACAATATTATTCTTGCACTTCAGGTATTGAAGGGACCCTTTAAGCCTTTTTCCAAGGCAGAAGCATACAAGTTTGCAGATGAATACATAAAGCTGCTCAGTATTAAGACGGCATCTGCAGACACCCCGATTAAGTCCCTCTCCGGTGGTAACCAGCAGAAGGTAATATTGGGAAGGTGGCTTTTGACGCATCCGGAGTATTTGATTTTGGATGAGCCGACAAGAGGTATTGACGTGGGAACCAAGATCGATATTCAGAAGCTTGTATTGGAACTCGCCTCCGAGGGAATGAGCGTGACCTTCATCTCCTCCGAAACAGATGAGATGCTGAGAACCTGCTCCCGATTGGTTGTCATGAGAGACCGTAAGGTTGTCGGAGAGCTTTCTGGTGAAGATCTGACTCAGAATAAGATTATGAGTACCATTGCCGGAGGTGACAAATAATGCAGAAGAATACAACAAAGAAATCCGGGATTGGGTCTGCTCTTGGCGGACTGGTGAGAAATCAGATTTTCATCCCGATTGCAGCACTTTTACTGTTAGTGCTTTTCAATTTAATAGTTGATCCTACGTTCTTTAATATTTCGGTGGATGTCAACAGTGGCGGATATCGTATTTTATCCGGCCCCATTGTCACCGTTCTGAATTTCGGATCTGAGCTGGCGATCCTTGCCATTGGTATGACGCTTGTCACTGCGGCCAGTGGCGGACAGGATATCAGTGTGGGCGCCACGATTGCAATTGCAGGTAGTGTAATGCTTCGTGTGCTCTGCGGTACCAACTCAAGACCTGATACCCTTCAGGCACCTATTATCGTGGCATTTTTGGTGGGCTGCCTTGCAGCGATGCTTGCGGGTGCCTTCAACGGTGTTCTGGTTGCCTACTTTAAGATTCAGCCCATGGTTGCGACCTTGATCCTGTTCACGGCAGGACGTTCCATTGCAGCCTGGGTTAATAACAACGAGCTTCCCGTAATCAGCGATCCGAAATTCGCGTATTTCGGAGGATTCTTACCCGGAATTCCCATTCCGACACCGATTTTCATTGCGTTGGGATGCATGATTATTATTGCATTGGTGCTCCGTTTCACTACCCTTGGTCTGTATACACAGGCAGTAGGTATCAATGAGAGCTCCTCCAGATTAAATGGTTTAAATCCCGCATTCATCAAGTTCCTTACCTTTGTAATTCTCGGTGTATGCGTAGCTGTAGTAGGCTTGATTAAGGTAAGCCGTATTTCCTCCATCAACTACTCCGTTGTGGCTAAGGATATTGAAATGGATGCCATTCTGGCAGTTGCACTTGGTGGAAATGCATTAAGTGGTGGTAAATTCAATATGTGGGCTTCCATTTTGGGTGCCTATGTCATCCAGTTCCTGACGACCACACTTTATAAGTGCAATGTCCGTTCGGATGCGCTTCCTGCATATAAGGCAGTTGTCGTAATTATTCTGGTAGTGATTAGTACTCCTGCAGTGAGAACATGGTTCTCCAAGGTGGGTAAGTCTCTTAAGTCAAAGCTCCAGACAAAGGAGGTGGCTTAATATGAGCAAAAATGCAAATACAAACAAGGTTCGTCTTGGCGACAAGATGAAAAATATGACGGATACCAATCTGTTGCTGACCATTACAATTGTTGTGTTTTTCCTGATGTATATCGGAGCAGTGGTATTCCAGGGAAAGGGTTTCCTGAAGCCGCAGACCTTCTTGAACATCCTGAATGCGAACGCGGCGTTGATTATCGTATCCTGTGGTCTTAGCTTAGTAATGATTACCGGTGGAATTGATATTTCCGTCGGCGGTGTGGTAGCTCTGATCAGTATGTGTTGTGCAGTATGGCTGGACAGAAAGGGAGGAAACGTCTTCACTGCGGTTCTGATTGCACTTGGTATCGGACTTCTCTTTGGTATTGTTCAGGGATTCCTGGTAGCATATTTGGATATTCAGCCATTCATCGTAACATTGGCGGGAATGTTCTTTGCAAGAGGCATGACCACGATTGTTAATACCAACCCGTTCAATGTAGAAAATGAGGAGTTTGGCGCGTTAAAGGCTGCCCGTATCATTATTCCCGGTTTGGGAAGCACGACAAAGAAAGGTATATACGTAAACGCCTATATAGAGATCGGTGTTGTCGTTGCACTGTTGGTGGTACTGGTTATGTTCTGTCTGCTTCGTTGGACCAAATTAGGACGCAGCTTCTATGCAGTCGGCGGTAACCAGCAGAGCGCTTTGATGCTTGGTATCAAC
>JAEDMI010000209.1 GCA_016303085.1 Acetatifactor sp. | reverse complement strand
CCTCTCCAGCCCGAATGGGCCAGTCCCACAGCCCTGTGCACCGGGTCCACAAAGAACAGCGGCACACAATCTGCAAAATAAGTAACCAAAACAATTCCCGGCTCATTGCAAATCAGTCCGTCAATATTCTCATAGTCTCTTGTTTCCGTAATGCCCTTTCCTCTGTCTGCCCGGGTTACCCTGCGGATGTTTGTGGTATGGGTCTGATGGGCAGCCACCATATCCTCCGGGCGGCATCCCAGCACCTCCGCAATACGCCTGTAATTTTCCATGACGCACTTGGGGTCATCCCCTCTTGTAAAACTCAGACTCATTGTGGAGAACTCACCCCGGCTTACCCCACCCGTTCTTGTGGTAAACAGATGTTTCACCATTCCCGTCTCCTCGAGGGAAGGAAAAGTCAGATATTCCAGTTCTTCCCCTCTGTTTCCGACTTTTATGCAATTTTGCCTGAGCACCGGACCTTCCGCCCTCTTTTCACGTTCTATGTCAAACAACGATACATATCCTTTCCGGCATCCGCAAACCTCTTCCCCGTCAGCCTCTCATATAAATATGCGGAAAAGCATTTTGCAGCCACTCTATTTCTTCTCCCTGCACAGCTATCACATCGTATCTGACAGCAATATTTTCTCCCAGCCTGTGTATATACCTGTAATAATCTGCCACCTTACATATCTGCCTCTGTTTCCGGTAATCCACAGCCTCTGCGGCATACCCTTTATCGTTGCCGCTCCTGTATTTTACTTCCACAAACACCAGATATCCGTCATGATATCCGATGATGTCTATCTCACCCTGCCTGTTTCGAAAATTGCGTTCCTTTATCTTCATCCCCCGGGCTTCCAGATACTCCGCCGCCTTCTGCTCCCATACAGCCCCCATCTCTCTCTTATTCGTAACAATATCCCCTCTTACAACTTCTTTTTCAATTTATCCATGGAATCCACAAAAATCAGGATTTCCGCCACAACTTCATACAATTCCGGCGGTATCATGTCACCGATTTCCAGCCTGGAAAGCGTATCCGCCAGCTTGTCATCCCTGTGAATAGGTACATCGCTCTCCTTTGCCCTCTCGATGATTTTTTCCGCCAGAAGTCCCCGTCCGCTGGCGACCACCTTCGGTGCATCCTCTGCGGGATTGTACTCCAGTGCTATGGCCTGTTTTACTTTTCTCTTCTCTCCGTTTTCACTCATCTGCGAATTGCTCCCGTCAGGTTCTCACATCAAAAGCATATTGCGACAGCAGAATTCCCCTGTCCTGCCCCAGCAGCGGAGCAAGCCCTCCGGCACTTTCCTCTTTTTCGATTCCTTCTGTACTCATGGTACAGCTGCAATCGTATCCCCGCTTCTGCAATCTCTCAGTCAGCAGTTCCATATGCGCCTCCAAAAAATCCAGAATCTCTTCATCCGCCACACTAAACTTTGTGTTCACCTTCATATTTTGAAGCGTCACATAGACATCCAGTGATCCTAGGTTTTCCATATCCAGATGTAGCAATGCGCTCACTTTTCCGTCACTGTCTGCCAGACTGCGCCTATTGGTATAAACATATAGGTCACCATGGGCATCCGATTGTTGCAGTCGCAGAGGAAGCTGCACATAGGTGTACATCTGATTCAGTTGATTCATAAAATCCACATTCTGTGATACATTGGTAACCGCCCTATAGGCGTTGCTGCCCTGTTGTCCCGCCGACTCCAAAGTCTGCGCAAGCCCTTTCAGCTGTCTGTCCAGACGTCGATACAGATTTTCCACCTTCTCCGGCTGTGATACATCCTCCGGTTTCAGAGTCCAGTTACTCTTCAACCGTTCCGTGAGAAGAGCGCGGAAGTCTTTTCCCGAAAACAGCTGCAACAGTCCCCTCCTACCGTCTGTGCCCTTTGACGTTTCCAACAGCTTCTGCGCCATGTCAAAAAATTCCGTTCGTGACATTTCACCCTGCCCAAAACGCTGAAACTGCTCCGCAAATACTTCTCTCTCCGCGGTCGACAGTTGTAATTCGTTCAATATTTGAAGCAGATTATCTGTCAATCCGGCTCGTGTCGCTTCGGGAATGATCATGGCACCACCTTGGGATATATTATCCGGCATTGCGTTTGTTATCGCGCTTCCCGATATTCCGTCTTCCGTCCCCCCAGCGTCCGCAAGCACATCTTTCATCTGTCCGGCCATTTCAACCGTCACTCCAATATCCTCTACCGATGTCTCCTGAACTGCTACAGTCTGCGAACTGAATGCTTCCGTTGTTTCAGCGGACTCTCCTGCCATCCGGAAAAGCGCGTTGTACAAACTTTCTGCACCCTGTATATTGCCCTCCGAAAGCATACTTTCTACTGTTTCCGGCAGGGCAGCCAGAATGTCTGTCAGCCCGTTTATCAGCTGATGGGTAAAATTTCGGTAAGAAACCATCTGTTGTACGTTCGCTTCATTGACCGGAATCTGCAGCTTATGCAGATAAACAACATCCGACACCCGGCTCTCAGGAAAACTGTTGATTTCCCTGTAAACCTGCTGAAGAGAGTTCCTGTTCACCGAAAGCCCGGCTTCCATCAGTTGTTCTGTCATGGAGACGGAAGATTGATTCACGGGCAACCCTGCCATCTCCAATGCTTTCAACACATTGACATCCGTTGCCACATTGGTAAAAAGCGGACTTAAGGAAAGCATGCTGCCATTGTTTTTTACCTCGAAGGTGAGGAGCTTTCCCTGCTCCAGATTTATGCTCGAATCCACACGGGCATTGAGTACCATGTCCTCAGACAGTCTGATCTGTACTTCCCCGCCGTTTCTTGACATCACTTCGCCACTGATTGTCTGTCCCGGTACAAGAGAACGGATCTGCCTGTTGATTTCAGCCACACTTCGGGCAGACTGTGTCTGACCGGTATGAACGGTTTCTTCCGTATGCGGACTTCCCGTAAACAACTGTGACAGTTTCATTCCCTGATTCCTTTCCTTTTATGGGTTTGGCAAAAAATTCTTGATAAAGCTTCGTCTGTGTATGGGTGTAGGTCCGTATTTCCGAAGCGCCTCAATATGGGCGGCGCTTCCGTAGCCCTTATTTCCGGCAAAATCATATTCGGGAAATACCTTGTCATATTCCACCATCAGCCGATCTCTTGTTACCTTTGCAATAATACTGGCTGCGCCGATGGTAATACTCTTTGCATCTCCCTTTATAATAGGTATCTGTCTGATATTTACACCCGGAATCGTTACTGCATCATTCAGCAATATCTGCGGTTGAGGTGTCAGTTTCCCGATTGCCTCCCGCATGGCCTCATAAGTTGCCCGGAGAATATTGATTTCGTCAATACGCTCGGGAGTTGCATACCCCACTGCACAGGCAACCGCCTTCTCCATGATAATCTCATACAGTTCTTCTCTTTTTTTTTCGGACAGTTGCTTGGAATCATTAACATACAGAATCCGGCAATCTCTGGGAAGTATGACTGCTCCCGCCACAACCGGCCCTGCGAGAGGTCCTCTTCCGACTTCATCAATACCACAGATATAATCATACTCCCTATACTTTTCCTCGTATACCCGAAGTCTCTCAATTCGCTGTTTTTCCTTCTCCAGGGCTGCTATCTTCTTCTCTGCCGATTCTACCAGCTTTTTTACGCCTCCGCGCCCGTCCTCACGATATTCCTCTATAAGTTCAGGCAGCCCTTCTACAGAAGCTGCCTGAAACTGTTCTTTTATCTCTCCGAGGTTCTTCATTTGTCACTCCTTACTGATGCTTCAACACTCCGAACTTTGAGAAAGGCCAGATGCGAATCCATGCACGTCCGATAATCTCGTCGCGATGAATATTACCCACAATCTCCGTTCTGCTGTCCGTACTGTTATTGCGGTTGTCACCCATGACAAAGTACTCATCTTCACCAAGCACGATAGGCTCTGCGGCTATCCCAATATTCTCCGGCCTAATTATTTCTCTGCCGTAACTTTCTTCCAGTTTCTCTCCGTTGATATAGATATTTCCCTGCTCGTCAATCTGAACCGTCTCACCCGGCAAACCGATAATTCTCTTGATGTAATAGGTGTTCTCTTTATATTGAAATGGGAATACAATAATGTCAAATCGCTGCGGATCCCGGAACCGATAGGAAATTTTATCCACAATGAGATTATCACCGTCAGAAAGAGTGGTTTCCATAGAAGCGCCTTCAACCTCTGTCCTCTGCCCCACAAAGTGAATAACCAACCATGTCAGACATAACACTGCCAAAAGATACAACAGTGTGCTTATCATTTCTTTCATCACTTTATTCATCGCAAACTCTCCTGTTCTTTACGGCCGTTCCAGTGTCATACGTCCCAGACGTCCGCTTCTGAAATCATCTGTCACAATATCCGCAGCCTTTTTTAAATCAAGATTTTCACCCTTTGTATAGCAGCCTCT
>JAEDMI010000208.1 GCA_016303085.1 Acetatifactor sp. | reverse complement strand
CTGTACAGGAATTGCAAAAGCAGTGAGATATATATTCCGGCACAAAAATTCTGTGACCAGTATTTTGCTGCCTTATAACATGTATCTGTTTGTAAATCTTGTCGGTGTAGTTGCAGTATACCGATATCATGACAGTCAGATGATTGCCCTTGCCGTTTTGATTGGGATTGTGACCTTTGACAGCATAATCGGCGTGGTGATGTTTAAGCATGGCGGAGAAAAGAACGAGATTGTGGAAGGAATTAACCGAATCCGTGACGGTGAGGTAGATTACAAGCTGGATACAGATAATCTGCACGGTGCAAACAGAGAATTGGCGGATGCGGTAAACAATATCGGTGAAGGTATCCGCAAGGCGGTGAAGACCAGTATGAAGGACGAACAGATGAAGACGGACCTGATTACAAATGTCTCCCATGATATCAAGACCCCTCTGACCTCCATCATCAACTATGTGGATTTGTTGAAGAGACTAAAAATTGCGGAGGAGCCGGCAAAAGGATATATTGATATTCTGGACAATAAGGCACAGCGTTTAAAACAGCTGACGGACGATTTGGTGGAGGCATCCAAAATTTCCTCGGGTAATATTGTATTGAACAGAGAAAAACTGAATCTGACGGAACTGATTAACCAGGGTATCGGAGAATTTTCCGAGAAACTGGAGGAGAGAGGCCTACAGATTGTATTTGAAAATGATGATATCCCTGCGTATATTTATGCGGACAGCAGGCGCATGTGGCGGGTTGTAGAAAATCTTTTGAACAATATCTGCAAATATGCCATGGAAAGTACAAGAGTTTATATTGACATGGAAGTGGAAAACAAAAGAATCAGGGCATCTATCAAAAACATATCCAAGCAGCAGATGAATATAAGCCCCGAGGAACTGACAGAACGTTTTATCCGCGGGGACTCGGCAAGAAGTACGGAGGGCAGCGGTCTGGGGCTTTCCATTGCCCAGAGTCTGACACGTGTGCAGGGAGGCGAGTTTCAGATTTATCTGGATGGAGATTTGTTCAAGGTAATACTGGATTTCCCGGAGTATACGGGACAACAGAATGAAACTGTCGAAGAAAAACAGAATATATAGACAAAAATACCGTCAAATCAGTCCACAAACTGAAGTGACGGTGTTTTTTTATCTTGCTCAATCCATATTAATATCGATATTCTGTCGGTTGTTGTATGCTTCCAGAATACTGTGCATCTTCTCCGTGGTAGCCATGGTGTTTGAGAGGGATGCATCATGGTTCATGAAGTCAATGAGAGAAGCTATAAATTTGCTCATGTCTGCTTCGATAAAATAAGGTCTTGTATAGAGCTCAGGGGGCAGATAGGTTAAATCCGTGGTTACAACCTTGTCGAAATATCCCTGTTCATAAGCTTCATCAAAAGCCTTCAGTCCGTCGGTGAAAAGACCGAAGGTGCAACAGATGAAGACGCGGCGTGCATTCATTTTTTTCAGCTGTTTTGCAGTGTCAATCATGCTTCCACCGGAAGAAATCATATCATCAATGATAATGATATCCTTGCCGTCAATATTATCGCCCAAAAATTCATGGGCTACAATGGGATTCTTTCCGTTGACGATGGTGGAGTAATCTCTGCGCTTGTAGAACATTCCGGTATCTACCCCAAGGACGTTTGCAAAGTAAATCGCGCGATCCAGGGCGCCTTCGTCGGGACTGATAACCAGAAGATGCTCTTTGTCCACTATCAAATCATCCTCTGCGTTCAGCAGAGCCTTAATAAACTGATAGGGAGTGGTAAAATTATCAAAGCCGTTTAAGGGAATGGAGTTCTGTACTCTTGGGTCATGGGCATCAAAGGTAATAAAGTTGCTGATTCCCATATCGCGAAGCTCTCTCAAGGCATAGGCACAATCCAGGGATTCCCTGCCGGTTCTTTTGTGCTGACGGCCCTCGTAAAGAAAGGGCATGATGACATTGATTCGGTGTGCCTTGCCGTTGCAGGCGGCAATGACACGCTTTAAATCCTGATAGTGGTCATCGGGAGACATGTGGTTGGTATAACCGTTCATTTTATATGTTATACTGTGATTGCAGACATCTACCAGCAAAAACAAATCCTTGCCGCGGATACTCTCGCCGAAGACTGCCTTCGCCTCGCCGCTGCCGAAACGGGGAACGGACACATTGACAAGATAGTTGCTTTCAATGTAGCCGTGGAAAGCAGGGTCATTTTTTACCTTGTCATTGTGAACACTTTTTCTGAATTCCACGAGATAGTCATTAATTCTGCGCCCCATCTTTTCTGCGGAAGGCAGAGCCACGATTTTTAGCGGGGCAACGGGCATTGCATTTTCAAGCTCTTGTAAATTAGGCATTTTTAGGCCTCCTGAAATTTAAGTAGGACAGTTCAGAAGAAATACCGGCGCACTGAACTGTTACCGCATATTAAATTTTATAACATTATGCTAGTGACACGTCAAGGTTTTTCTAGTAAGATAGAAGGGTATAGAGGAGCATGACAATGAAAAAAGAACATATTGTAAAAACAGTTCTTCCCGGCAGTATTGCCGAGGAGTTGGAGATAGAACCGGGAGATAAAATTCTCTCCATAGACAACACGGAAATAGAGGATATCTTTGATTACCAGTTCCTCGTGCAGGACACCTATATTGAGGTGTTGGTGGAGAAGCAGGACGGTGAACAGTGGCTTCTGGAGGTGGACAAGGAGTATGACGAGGATCTGGGAATAGAATTTGAAAATGGGCTGATGGACGAGTACAGACACTGCCATAACAAGTGCGTATTCTGTTTTATAGACCAGATGCCGCCGGGAATGAGGGATACACTGTATTTCAAGGATGACGATTCCAGACTGTCCTTTCTACAGGGGAATTATGTGACCCTTACAAATATGTCAGACCATGATATAGACAGAATCTGCAGATACAGGCTGTCGCCAATAAATATTTCTTTTCAGACCATGAATCCGGAGCTTCGATGTAAGATGTTGAATAATCGGTTCGCGGGAGAAGCACTGAAAAAAGTGGATAAGCTGATGGAAGCGGATATTCACATGAATGGTCAGATAGTGCTGTGCAAGGGGCTGAACGATGGAAAGGAGCTGGAGTTCAGCATCAGGCAGCTGATGAAATACATTCCGAATCTGGAGAGCGTATCCGTAGTGCCGGTGGGGCTGTCAAAATATCGTGAGGGACTGTATCCGCTGGAACCTTTTACCGGGGAAGAGGCAGGAGAGGTTATCGACACAATCGAAAGATATCAACGGGAATGTTATGAGAAATTTGGAATCCACTTTGTCCATGCCAGCGACGAATGGTATATTCTTGCAGGAAGGGAAATGCCGGAGGAGGAGCGCTACGACGGGTATTTACAGTTGGAAAACGGTGTGGGAATGGTCCGCCTTATGTTGAATGAGTTTCATGAGGCACTTGAGAGAAGACAGGAGGAAGACGGATTCCCGTGCATGTCGAAAAGCGGTGAGCTTTCCATGGCGACAGGATTGCTTGCTTATCCCTATATTCTACGGATGGCAGAGGAAATGACGCAGGTGTATCCCGGTTTGCAGATATATGTTTATCCCATCGTCAACTACTTTTTTGGAGAGCATATCACGGTTTCCGGGTTGATTACCGGACAGGATCTTATGGTGCAACTAAAGGACAAGAAGCTGGGAAGCACACTTTTACTGCCGGAGAATATTCTGCGCAGCGGAGAAGATGTTTTTTTGGATGACCTGCATGTGGGAGACTTGGAAAAGGCTTTACAAGTTCCTGTGAATATTGTAAAATCAAGCGGATGTGAGTTTGTGGAAACCATTTTGAAAACAGTTGAAAAATGAGGTCAGGCCGTTGTGAGCGGCAGAATGAGAGGAAAAATGGCAAAGAGAGCAACCAAGCCGATTGTTGCGGTAGTGGGGCGGCCTAATGTAGGCAAGTCCACTTTATTCAATGCATTGGCAGGGGAAAAAATATCGATAGTGAAGGATACTCCCGGTATTACCAGGGACCGTATCTATGCGGATGTCGCATGGCTGGACAAAACATTTACCCTGATTGATACGGGAGGTATTGAGCCGGACAGCAACGATGTGATTCTGGCCCAGATGCGTGCTCAGGCGGAAATTGCAATGGAAACCGCGGACGTGATACTCTTTCTGGTGGATGTAAAGCAGGGCCTGGTGGACGCGGATTCCAAGGTGGCGGATATGCTGCGGCGTTCCCATAAGCCGGTGGTGCTTGTAGTTAATAAGGTAGACAGCTTCGACAAATATATGGCGGATGTCTACGAATTTTATAATCTGGGGATTGGTGATCCTCATCCCATTTCCGCGGTGAACAGGCTGGGATTGGGAGACATGCTGGACGAGGTAATGAGGTACTTCCCGGAGACAGATGCGGAGGAGGAAGAGGATGACAGACCCA
>JAEDMI010000207.1 GCA_016303085.1 Acetatifactor sp. | reverse complement strand
ACCCCCGCAAAGGGCACTCAAAAGAATGGGACCTGAAGAGGTGCCCACCGCAGTGATTCTGCGATACATCAGATTCGGTGTAAAAAACTGAATGGAGGTAATGGTCTCCACATCTATATTTGCATTCTGACGTTGCAGCTCTGCCAAGGGAATTCTGATTTCGATCTCATTATTGATTTTATCCTCTGTCAGATGCAGATAACCATTTGTTCCCTCCGCATTCAAAAAGGACAGTCCGGTATCCCGATGCCTGATTTCAAGGGCATACACTCCCGGATCGTTGTCCTTCATGGACTCAAAGAAACCTCCTCCCGGTGCCACCACCTGAAAAGCGGCTTCCTGCTCGTTCACATAAAAACGAAAATCGTTGCCATTAAGCCGATCACCATATTCTCTCGCGTAAACAATGTGCAGATAGACATACTCCCCGTCACAGTACAGCTGCATCTTGTGGCGCACATCCGTGCTGTAAGTACCGGGTTCCGTCTTGTAGCACACTCCATCCACCCAGACGCCGTGCTCCCAACAGTTCGCTGAATTGTCCCAGTTGAACTCGTAGGAACAGGGCAGACTGTCCCAGTCGGAAAAATCGCCGTCAATGGCAACCGCAGCTTCATCCTTCAGAGAAAATGCATTGGTATAAGCCAGATTTCCTGCATGGGCAACCGTTCCTGCCCCCATGAACAGCATAGCACTGAGACATAGACACATCCATATTCCGATTAACTTTCCGATTCCTTTTCTTTTCATTTTTCTACCTCCCGTCCCGGTCTGATTTTCAGATAAACCAGACCGCTCAGAATACATCCCAAAAGGGAACACATGATACCGGCCAAAAAATGCTTATAAATCAAACGAATTGTGGTTGTGCCCTGCTCCACCACCAGCATGTGATTCTCCCCGGCGATGGGTCGATCCGACTGAAAATTATCCTGAAACGCCAACGTGGTATTCACCCTCTCCGGTGTCTCAATCACAATCTGATTCCTGTCATACTGTACACGGATGGGAACAATCTTTTCCTGAACCCGTCTGTCAGCCTCTTGAATTTCAAACACCTCATCCAGCATCGCCAACAGATCCCCATTGGGTTTCTCAAAATACATATACACCAGATTGAAGCCCACAAAGGTAATGTTTCCTTTTCGAATCAGATAATCAAGACTTTGTGTTCCATACTGATAGGTGTATTCCTCCATCTCCATATCATCCGTGGGCACCAGATAGGTGGCATACCATTCATAGGGAAGATTAACATCCACTCTGCGTTCCCCATACCACAGGGTATCCAGATCCACAAGGCTCACGAACCTGCTCTCCACTCCCAGAAACTCCGAGATGGATAGAACATTAATCGGCATATGTGTACAATCAATGTAGACCTTCACTCCGTTATCCGACAATTTTTTTATAATTTCCTCTGCCTCAGAAAGATCATCATACTTGAAATTTGACAAATAGATTTTCTCATATTGCATCAGTTCCTCCAGTGTGTAATCCGTCAGATAGTCGCTGTCCCCCCGCCGAAAGCCGGGATACAGATAGGACAGATACACGGAGGAATCACCGATTGCCAGACTATTAAAGCTGCTCTTGACTCCAAAATTGCCGCTCACACCCTCCAGGTCGAAAAGATATGCTTCGTTGCTCTCTCCCACTAATACATAGCCGTAATCCCCGGCCACCTGTATCAGCTCATCCGCATCCTCCACGAAGGCCTTCTTAATCACCGCCGTGTCTGAGCCAAGCTGCAGAAGCTGGTGAAAGGCGTAGCCGTAATAACCACGCTGCAGACTCTCCGTCATGGAAATAATATTCTCACTGGTTGCGGCACCCTGGATTGCCCAGCCTTCCGTATAGGGGGTCTGTGACTTCAATGCATAATATGCCGGGTAGGAACCAAAGGTGCTCTCATCAACAAGTCCCATACGGTTCTCCGTGAGTGCGGATGCCTGCTTTAACAGATAGGTTTCCTCCTGCGCATTTATATCACCGGTCAATGTAAAGAAAGGCAGGGAGGGAAGAATATCCAGCACGGCAATGCACACCACCGCATACTTTTTGTAAGGCGCCCATTCCAGCCTTCCGAAATCATACAGAATCAGCATATAACACATCTGCGCAAAACGCGTCATCCAGAACACCTGACTCAGAGGCAGCTGCTTGAACACCGTCGTGAACACAGAGTCCGACAGAGCGAAAAACACCAGCCCTACCAGGATGCCGCTTCGCTCCTTCTTTTCCTTTCCTGCCACCCAAAAGCCCAGCACGCCCATGAGCAATGCACCGATGCCGAAGGAACAGTTTGTACCCATTCGATTGAAAGGGCTCAGGGACAAATACAGGCTCTGGCTCCAATCCTCGATGGTATTCACCGTCGCCGAGGAGGAATCCGACACCAGACCTCCGCTGAGACCCGGCAGCAGCAGAATACCGGCCATAACAATCCCCGTTACAAAAGCGAAGAATCCATAGAACTGCGTGTGATTCTTCATCCCCTTAAAGAATCCGTATATCACAAAAATAATCGCGCACATGGCAGCCAACATAAAATGCGTCGCTGTAATGACAGCCACAAAGGCAGCGGTAACAAGAAAATGCTTCTTCTGCTCCAACAGATTGGTATAAAAATAAAAGAATAGGGGCAGCATGGCGTAAATCATTACGCGGGACAGATTACCCTCTCCGAAAAACACTCTGAGGTTATCCGGTAAAAACCAGTACAGCACACCTAAAACCACGAAGAAACTCTTGCCTTCTCTTCTGCCAATCATCACAAAACCCAGATAGGAGATAAAAAAGGTCAGACCGGCAAACACATAGTAAGCCAGCACCACATCCTTCGTCAGAAACTGAATCAGGGCCAAAATATAATAAGTAAAAATCGGCCAATAGCGGAACAGCTGGATGCCGTTGTACCACTCCGTGGTATACAGAGGGTAGAAATTCCCCGCCTTGAGATTATCATACAAAATCTCCGCCTTATACAGATGCCCAAAGATATCGTTTCCCACCGGAGTCAATTCCCGGAGCGCCAAAAACAGACTGATTCCGGCTCCAATCAATATACCGGTCAATATCTGCAATGAAAGTTTACTCTTAGATTTCATGGTAGTCTCTTCCTGAAGAATCTGCCAAACACAGATGTCTTCTTAATTCTCACAGGCAAATTACAACAAATTTTTTAATTTGATTTTATACAATGTGACAAAAAAAGCAATAGGAAAAAAGCTCCAGCCGAGGCCGGAGCTTTCCCAATTTACTCTCTTCAGTACGCGAATTCCATGCAGTTTAAGTCAAAAAGGCCCCGGCTAATAATGAAACATGACCTGTTTACCGAATCATCTGTGTCTGCGCAGGAATGGGCTATAGAACCGGTACCCGGGCCTGCACCCCATCATTTATAGTATCACCGTGATCTCCGTCCCCTGACCCACTGTACTGTTCAATTCTATTTCTCCATCGTGCAGTTCCACAATGTGTTTTACAATAGCAAGTCCCAGACCGGTTCCTCCGGTTTCTCTGGAACGGCTCTTATCCACCCGGTAGAATCGTTCGAATACCCTCTCCCGGTCCTCTCCCGGAATACCGATTCCGGTGTCCACCACCTTCAGCTCTGCCTGGTTCCCTTTAGGTCTGACTGCAACAGCTACGCTTCCGTCCGGTATGTTATATCGGATTGCATTCTGTACCAGGTTATCAATAAGCTCTACCATTAGTCCTCGATTGGAGGAGACCATGCAATGCTCCCCGGATAATGTGACCCGGATATTCCTCTCCCTGGCATTGTTCTTTAAAAGCTCCACCCGCTCCTCGGCCACCTCATACAAATCCACCTTGGTGAAATCATTGAAATGTTCCCGGTGGTCCAGCTCGGACAGGCGGATGATATCATTCACCAGGTTCACCAGACGATCCGCCTGCTTTCGGATTTCGCCGGCAAACTTAACCTGCTGGCTCTCATCCACCATCTGATTTTCAATCAGCTCCGCATACCCGGAAATCGCAGTAATGGGGGTCTTTAACTCATGGGATACGTTTGCCGTGAAATCCTGCCGGCTCTTTGCTGCCGCCAGAATATCCCGGTGTTGCTCCCGGATACGATTCATGAAGGGGTCCAACTCCTTATAAGGTGTAGCATTCCCCGTACCATCCAGATCCTCTGCCATAATCCGGATAGGCTCAATCAACTGCCTGGTCAAAAGCCTGCTGATGATAACACAGAGTATGATAATAATCGAAATAATCAGTAATACCACGGGGAAAGTGGACAGGAATACACTGACAATGCTCTGCACTTGCTTCGCCACACGCAGTACCGTACCGTCCTCCAACAGGACAGCATAATAGAAGGTCCGCATATTCATGGTATTTGATTCACGAACAGACTCACCCACACCGGTATCAAAGGCCTCTT
>JAEDMI010000206.1 GCA_016303085.1 Acetatifactor sp. | reverse complement strand
AGGCGCTTATAAATTTTGTTGTCGATGATGGTGAAGCGATACCGGATATCGTCCTTCCGGGGCTGTACGGTAGCTTCACCGGGGGCGGCAGCCTGTGCAGGCAGACTGGCAACCGGGCAGAAGAATACGGAAAGCGCGATGCTCATGATGCCGGCTAACAAAAGCCATTTTGAAAATCTTTTCTTTTGAATCATGGTGAATCCTCCTTTGAATGTGAATCTATTATAGGTACTCCGGGATAATAATCCAGGGAATCTACATGTTCAATTAACTGACTGTTCCAATAAATATCATAAGTTCCGTCTTCCGATGTAACAGCATACAACTCAATTTCCTGTATTTCAGGAGTTTCCAGTGCATGACTGCTGGGCAGATAATGTGCCTCAAATATAAAGCAGTATGAAAACAGAAACAGTGCTGCGACAACCCCGAACAACGGGGCGGAAATCAGCTTGGAGCGTTTGATGTCTTTTTCGTCTCTGTATAGGATATGCACACGCTTAATCAATTCGTCAAAATCGGCTACGGCCTTGGGCGAGACTAAATACGAAGGTTTCAAAGATTGTTCCTGAATGGCAGCAATATTGTAACCTATGTGCATTAATGTTTCGACATATTCCTTTTTGATATTCGGGTCGGAGTGAGTCAGCTTTTCGTCAACGTGCATTTCCAGCATGACATCGACCTGTTGGCTCAGGACATGGCAAAGAGGATTCCACCAGTAAATTGCTACCAGAATATTCATCCCAAATTTAATCAGGAAATCGCGGCGCTTATAGTGAGAAAATTCATGGCATATCGTGTAGTAAAGTTCTGAGTCTGTCAATTCCAATTCCGCAGGAATCAGGATGGAGGGATGGAATACACCGTATTGCTGGGGAGTATCCAGCCCGAAAACACGTATAATACGTAAACCGTTTTTATGACTGTCGCATACTTTCCTTAAAACCGAAACATATGGTTCCTTATCCGTAACATTCTTGCCGTATCTGATTATGCCGCGATGAAACGTTACACGGCGGCGGATAATACTGATTGCCGTAAAAACGGAACCGCATAGCCAGATACACTCAAATACAAACCAGACAGAAATCTTTAGAGGACCTAAAGTGAAGAACGGGTGACGAGTAAACGATATAGCCGCTGACAACCATTTCGGAAGAAGAATAGTTTTTGTAAAAGGCATCTCAAGTGGGATTATAAATCGTATCAGTGTAAGAAGCAGGAACACACCTATCAATTTATACCCGATTGAGATAAGTACCTTTTTGTTGTGAAAGCATGCGGCGATTATGCCGATTAACACCGTGCTCGTTAAAACAGTCATAAGAACAGTAGAAAACGAGTAGTTTAACATAATTACCTCTTTAGTCCGTGTTTAAATTTTGCTTTCGTAATCTGCAATAATATCCTTCAGCTTTTCAAGCTCTGCCTTCATCTTCTCGGGACTCTGGTCAACGTGAAGAATTGCTGCACAAATATCGGACTTGGAGACAACGTTTCTAAAGTTTGCATAGTCGGTTGCAAAGTTGTTCAGAATAACCTCTCTGGAAGCTTCGGTGGGACGGTAGGTTCTGCTCAATACCTTTCCGCTGTGGGTAACACCGCACACCTCTACAAGATTATCCTTCAGGAGCTTTCTCAGAACCGCGATAACGGTGCTCTGGGTCAGACCTCTCATCTCGTTTACAATATCGGTAGAAGTCATAGGTTCTTCGGATTTCCATAAAATATTAAGAACATCTAGTTCTCTTTGATTTAACTGTGCCATTTGAGTAACCTCCTTATATATTTCTCATTATATTCTTAAAAATCTGACAAGTCAACATAATTCCGAGGAATGCTACGCTTTTTCCCGGGGAAAACTATGTTTTCCTTGTAACATTTTGTAAATCCTGTTAAACTATAGTACAGAGTGAAATGCAGGAGGTATCTTTTATGGAAAGATTGGCGATATTCGGAGGATCACCCGTCAGGGAAACTCCTATTTTTTATGGAAGACAATGTATTGAACAGGATGATATAGATGCTGTGACGGAAACCCTGAAGGGTGACTTGATTACCTGCGGACCCAAAGTGGAGGCTCTGGAAGCAAAGCTTTGCGAGGTTACGGGCGCAAAGTATGCGGTCGTGGTGGCAAACGGCACGGCAGCACTGCACCTTGCGGCATTGGCGGCGGGATTCGGTGAAGGGGATGAGGTGATTGTCAGCTCCATTACTTTTGCGGCATCCTCCAATTGTGTATTATACTGTGGGGCTAAGCCGGTGTTTGCGGATATCAGGCCGGATACCTACAATATTGACCCTGAATCTGTCGAGAAGCTGATTACTCCCCGGACAAAGGGAATCGTGGCGGTTGATTTTACCGGTCAGGCAGTGGAGCATGATGCCATCCGTACTATCTGCAAAAAACATAATCTCATACTGATTGAAGATGCGGCTCATGCCATCGGTACAAGGTATAAAGGACAGCCGGTTGGAAGCATTGCGGATATGACCTGCTTCAGCTTTCACCCGGTTAAGACGGTTACGGGAGGGGAAGGCGGAGCCATTACCACAAATGATGAGCAGCTGTATCGT
This sequence comes from Acetatifactor sp., assembly GCA_016303085.1. Taxonomy (GTDB): domain Bacteria; phylum Bacillota; class Clostridia; order Lachnospirales; family Lachnospiraceae; genus Acetatifactor. The sequence continues at coordinate 1,850 of JAEDMI010000206.1, read as the reverse complement.
CGTCTGATGCGCGTGCGCACCCATGGAATTACCCGCAATCCCGGAGAAATGGTTCATCCCACGGATGCCAAGTGGTACAATGAACAGGTGGAGTTGGGATATAATTACCGTATGACGGATTTCCAGGCGGCATTGCTGCTCAGTCAGCTGAAAAAGCTGCCCAAATTTGCGGCGCGCAGAAAAGAAGTGGTAGAGAAATATAATAAAGCATTTTCCGAAATGCCGGAAATCTTTGTTCAGAGAGAAATCCCGGAGTCAGACACCACCAGACATCTGTATATTTTGAGATTGAATTTAGACAAGTTAAATTGTGACAGAAGGCAGTTTTTTGATGCCCTTTATGCGGAGAATACCTGTCCGCAGGTGCATTATCTGCCGGTATATTGGCATTCCTATTATGAAAAGCTGGGTTATCAAAAGGGTATTTGTCCAAATGCAGAGAAGTATTATGAGGAAGTCATGAGTATTCCCCTTTATTATTCTCTGACGGATGCTGATGTGGAGGACGTGATTCATGCGGTGAAAAAGGTTGTGGAGTATTATCGGAAGTAATTTAGGGGGCAAAAGCAATGCTTTTTAATTCTTATGTCTTTCTGGCATTTTTACCGATTACATGGATGATTTATTTTTTGTTGAATCATTTTAGATGGTACAGGTTGGCACAGAGTACCCTGATTATTGCCTCGTTTGTTTTTTATGGTTATGAGGATTATCGGTTATGCTTACTGCTGGCTTTTAGTATTGCGGTAAATTTTCTGCTGCATTTAGGATTGATGAGCAACAATTGCCGAGAGGTTCTCAGAAGGCTTTTGCTGGTTTGGGGAATCGGGATAAATCTGGGGCTTCTCTATTATTTTAAATACTTTGATTTTACGTTGGAAAATCTCAATCGCTTTTTGGGCACTGATTTTGTATTAAGAAACATTGCTTTGCCACTGGGAGTCAGCTTTTATACATTTCAACAGATATCCTTCGTCGTTGACAGTTATAGTAGGAAAATGGGGAAATGCAGTTTATTGGACTACAGTCTTTTTGTCTCATTCTTCCCTCAGCTTGTCGCAGGTCCGATTGTGCTTCATAAGGAAATGATTCCGCAGTTTCAAAATCCGGAGAATCGGAAGATAAACTATGACAATATGCTTTCCGGAGCAGAATACTTTATCATGGGTTTTGCAAAAAAAGTATTGGTTGCAGACACCTTTGCAAAAATTTGTGATGCAGGATATGAAAACCTGTTTGAATTGAATTCGATTAGTGCGGTATTAACTGTTCTTGCGTTTACTTTGGAAATATATTTTGATTTCAGTGGCTATTGTGATATGGCATTGGGACTTGGGAGATTTTTTAATATCATAATTCCCACAAATTTTAACTCGCCGTATAAAGCCTTGAATATTTCGGATTTCTGGAAAAGGTGGCATATGACTTTGACACGCTTCCTGACTACTTATTTATATATTCCATTGGGAGGCAGTCGCAAGGGATTAATGAGAACCTGCATTAATGTTATGCTTGTTTTTTCTCTGAGCGGCCTTTGGCATGGAGCGGCTTGGACCTTTGTGCTCTGGGGAATGATGCATGGAGCCGCCATGGTCGTATATCGAGTTGGGAGGAAGTTTTTTGACTATTTGCCAAGAGTGCTTTCGTGGCTGTGTACCTTTTTATTTGTGAATGTTGCATGGGTGTTTTTTAGGGCGGAATATTTCAGACAGCCCTGGCGCTTACTTGGCAGAGTTTTTTGCGGAGGAGCAGGAGGCATTCATTCTGATATGGTATCTGCCCTGTGCAATAATACAATTTGGGAATTGACATTGGAGCGTCCAGCGGACGCCACATCTTAGGACATGTGG
>JAEDMI010000205.1 GCA_016303085.1 Acetatifactor sp. | reverse complement strand
TGTCCTGAAACAAATCATCTGTATCCACCCATTCCCGGGGAAGAATCTCTTCACGCTTCCGAAGATCTCTCTCCGAAAGAAACGCAAATACCTCCCTGATATGCGCCGCACCGCGCACCTGTATTCCCGGGATTACGGCGCCTTCCACCGCATTTGCCCCGGGGACAATACATTGGGAAATTCCTTTCTCTGCCGCCTCCCGCACAATTGGCAGGACTCCCCGGACCTTTTTTATCTCACCGTCCAGCCCCAGTTCACCCAAAAACAGAATTCCTTCTGTGGCCCCGGCTTCAAAATAGTCCATAGCCTCCAGGATTCCCACAGCAATTGGCAGGTCAAAAGCACTGCCCTCCTTTTTTCTGTCCGCCGGAGACAGATTTACCGTGATTCTCTTAGGCGGTAAATTCAACCCCGCATTTTTCAGTGCCACCGACACCCTCTCCCTGGACTCTTTTACTTCACCGCTCAGAGAACCCACCATAGAAAAACCGGGCAATCCCTGAGCTACATCTGTCTCCACAGAGACAAGATAAGCCGACACTCCCTGTAGAGCGCCTGAAATAACAGTACTGTACATAGCTACCTCGCATATTGGAATTTTTTTGATAGGTATATCGAAATCCCGGGGCAGCCGCGGCGGAATGCCGTGAATCGGCAGCCTCAGGACTTGAAATCAGATATTTAATCGGTAAAGTTTTCACTCAGCGGAGCTTTAATTCCATATTATCAGGATCCTGTGCAAACTGAATTGCATTTTCCCTGTCTATCTTTCCGTCATAATACAGTTGGCTGATTGCTTCATCCATTGTAATCATGCCCAGCTTTCTGTTGGTCTGCATCACACTGGAAAGCTGATGGGATTTACCTTCCCGAATCAGATTGCGCACCGCATGATTTGCATGCATCACCTCAAAAGCGGCGATTCTTCCCTTCCCGTCCGCTGTGGGAATCAGCTGCTGTGAAATCACAGCCTCCAGCACATTGGCCAGCTGTACTCTGATTTGCTGCTGTTGGTGCGGCGGGAACACGTCAATGACACGGTCGACGGTGCTGGCAGCTCCGATGGTATGCAACGTTGACAGCACAAGATGTCCTGTCTCCGCAGCTGTAATCGCAACGCTGATGGTCTCGAAATCACGCATCTCTCCAACCAGAATTACGTCCGGGTCCTCACGGAGCGCTGCTCTCAGCGCATTTGCGTAGTTTTCACTGTCAAGCCCGATTTCACGCTGGTTTACCATGGACATCTTATGCTGATGCAGATATTCAATGGGGTCTTCCAGAGTGATGACGTGGGCATCTCTGTTATTGTTTATCTTGTCAATGATAGCTGCCAGTGTTGTGGACTTTCCGCTTCCGGTAGGACCGGTGACAAGCACCAGCCCTCTCTTTCGCTGGTACAAATCAATAACTGACTCAGGTACTCCCAGTTCTTCCGGTGTGGGAACCTTTGTACCCACAAGGCGGAACGCAATGGCTACACTGCCACGCTGCTTATATGCGTTGACACGATAACGTCCGCAGTTGGGAATGGAGAATGAGAAATCGTACTCTCCCTTCTCCTCAAATTTTTCTCTCTGGCGCTCCGACATGACACCAAGCAAAATATCCAGCGTGTCGGCAGGCAGCATTTTGGAATAATTCATGGTAATTAAATCACCATTCACCCTCATCTTTGGAGGGATTCCCACAGTCAGATGTACATCACTGGCTCCGGCCTCCTTCGCTGTGCGCAGTATTTCTTCAATGGTCGGCATTTCTTTTCTCTTCTTTCCGTATGATTTTTATTTTAATCTAAAACTTGTTTCAGTGTATCCATGTCCATGACACATCTGTTGTCCAAAGTTTTCATCATGTCAACGATACAGATATCCGAATTGCCCGGCAGGGACAAATCCAGAACACTGTTATCTCCGAAGGTGAGCACTGTAGGGCGGAGGATATCTCCGGGATTCTCCGTCAGTACAAGGGCTTTTTCTCCCGTATTCAATTCCACACTGACACCCGGGAAGAGAATATTGACAGATTTTATCAGTGCCTCCACAACCTTCCCGTCATAAATCTCCGGACACTCCGCAAACTCCTGAATTGCTTTCACCTCGGACTCCGACTTTCCCTGAAGATTCATGGCAGTCAGTTCATCATATCTGTTTGCCACCAGAAGAATTTTTGCCCCCGTCACCATCTTCCCTGCAAACGTGGGCTGCCGGTCCGTCTGTCTTTCATGCATTGCCTTGAGTGCCTGCGCACAGATTCTCTTGATGGCAATGCCGTCCCTAAGCGAATTTTCCAGGATATCCAGCCCCGAAAGCTGCTCATAATATATCTTAATCTTGTTTTCTTCGGATTCTTCCTTTGAAAAAAGCAGTTCTTTGGGCAGCCGCAATTTACCGATATCATGCACAACAGCTGCAATCACCGTCTGTAACTGTTCCTCCAGCCTGATATTCATAACATGAGTAATCATGGCACAGAGAATGGCCGTATTCAGACAATGTATGCTGACGAAGTCTTCCTTGCTTCTCAGATTCTGATAAAAACTAATTTTTCCGTCCAAATGCCCGTATTTCTTTATAATCATGGAGGCAATGGTCTCCATTCTGCTCTGTTTCCCGGTAGCCAGCATTTTTTCCAGTTCCTCACCAATAGAAAAACCGGTCATAATCTGAAAACGCTCAAACTCCAGGTCTTCCTCCGACATGGGCGGAAGCGGCTCCGCAGGCTCCAAAACATAAACCCCAAGCAGACCGAAATTTTTGACACTGTCAATTGTTTGCATCGACAACCGGGAATCCCGTTCAAACAGCAACACACCCTTTTTGTTGTATATAGGTCGTGCCAGTCTCATTCCCGTCTTCAAGTTTTCCGTTTCCACAAACTTCATTGGTATCTCCCCTTTTCTCCTGCCCTTTATTCATTATATAAATAATCTTCATAAATGGCAAACAGAAATTTTACTAATCCTGTTCAAATTTCCGTCTTAGCTTTTGCAATGCCTTCTTTTCGATTCGGGACACATAGCTGCGTGAAATCCCCAGAGCTGTTCCCGTCTCATTCTGGGTAGCCTCACGCCTTCCGTTTAAGCCGTACCGCATGGTCAGAATTTCTTTTTCTCTGGGTGTCAGGCTTTCCTCCATCAGACCGAAAAGCCTCCTGATGTTACCGGAAAGTTCCATATTTTCCAAAATATCCGGCTGCTGCTGTTCTATCACATCCATCAGATGTATCTCGTTTCCCTCTTTGTCCTGTCCTATGGGTTCAAAGAGGGAAACCTCCCTGGATGTCTTTTTCTTTCCCCTGAGCATCATCAACAGCTCATTGTCGATGCACCTGCATGCATAGGTAGCCAGACGCCCCTTACGGTCATCAAAGGTATCCACCGCCTTAATCAGCCCGATACAGCCGATGGATATCAGGTCCTCCATATCCTCGTCCGAATTCTGATATTTTTTGGCGATGTGGGCCACAAGCCGCATATTACGCTCTATCAAAATATTTTTTGCCTGCTTTGCCTGTTCAGACGTCCCCTCTCTCAGCAGACGGATATATTCCGCCTCCTCTCCCTGAGTCAGTGGTTTTTGAAAAGTCTTCAAAACGGCCCCCCGCGGATTACTCTTAACAATAGTCTATGTGTCAATTTCATCCGCGGTGCCTGTCACGTCAGCAAAAACTGTGCCATCACATAATTGCTGATATCCAGTCCTCTCTCCGTCAGGGCCAGCTTTTTTCTTCCCTCGCGATACTCCAGGAGACCCTCTTTTCTGTTCTTCTCAATGATTTCTCCGTACACTGCCTCCGGGGGACAGCCAAAAGCCTCTCCGAAAGCCCGGATATCAATGCCTTCGGTCAGCCGAAGCCCCAGAAACATAAACTCCTCCATCTGCTCATCCCTGCTTAGAATCTGCCGGTCTTCCCTGCAGTTCAGCGGTTGCTTTAAATATGCGTTTAAATCCTCTCCGTTGCGGAAGCGCACATTGTCAACAAGAGATGCTGCTCCAATCCCGAAGCCTGCGTAATCCCTCCGCGTCCAGTATCCGCAGTTATGACGGCAGCGAAATCCCGGCTTTGCATAGTTGGAAATCTCATACCGTTCATAGCCCGCCTCCCCCAGAATTCTCCCGGTTTCGCTGTACATCAGCCTGTCCGTCTCCTCGTCGGGAAGTTCCAGTTTTCCCGCTTCCGCCAACTCCCAGAACCGTGTTCCCTCCTCCAGAATCAGGCTGTATGCTGATATGTGCGTAGGCTGAGGGGTCAGACCGAGAACCATGTGCAGAGTCTCCCGATAGCTCTCTATGGTCTGCCCCGGCAGTGCGCTCATAATATCTATATTTATATTCTCAAATCCTGCTGCCAACGCTCCCTCATAGGTGTCCATAAATTGTCTGCGGTTGTGAATCCTGCCGATTGCCGCAAGTTCAGCGTCATTGCCCGACTG
>JAEDMI010000204.1 GCA_016303085.1 Acetatifactor sp. | reverse complement strand
GTCACATTGGTACAATACCGGTCATAGGATAATACGAAAAGATGAGTGTATAACTCACTGCCGGCAGAAGCATCAGCAGAAAGGCACGATATTTATAAACCTTTTTAAAGAAACCTTTTACTCCGCCTTTTTTCTTGACTGCAACGTTATTGCTCACGGCTTCTCCTTCCTTGTTGCGCAACATGTTCCGCACATTGTTGCCCTTCTCTTTTCTTGTTTCTTGTTATTTCTTACTATGTTTACATTATATTCTCTGCCCTTTTTGTAGTCAATGCACTGTATATCCAAAGTGGAATCCGTCAAAAAGCACAATATTTATTCAAAAGCGCAAAAAATATGCGCAACATACGTATACATATGTTGCGCATTAGTATTGCCCAAAGAAAAACAGGTCAACCGAAAGACTCGGCTGACCTGCTGTTTTGCTGTTAATCCTGAACGTAAGGCATCAGTGCGATATGACGTGCTCTCTTGATAGCAACTGTCAGTGCTCTCTGATGCTTTGCACAGTTACCTGTAATACGGCGAGGGAGAATCTTGCCTCTCTCGGACACATATCTCTTCAGCTTGTTGGTATCCTTGTAATCGATAACATTATCCTTGCCGCAAAATACACAAACTTTCTTTCTTCTGCGGATTCCGCCCTTTTTTCTCATCGGCGCATCGGATTTCTCTGCCTTATTAAAAGCCATTTTAATGCCTCCTATCTCACATAATCAAACTTAGTTAAACGGTAATTCCTCATCAATGCCGTCAGGGATGTTCATAAATCCATCGCCTGCACCGGAAGCTGCAGGAGCGCCGTTGCCGCCTGCGTAACCACCGTTATTGTAACCGCCACCATTTCCGCCGGATGCATTTTTGCTCTCTGCGAACTCAATCTCGTCCACCATAATACGCACACTGTAAACCATCTGACCGTCCTTGTTGGTGTAATTGTCGTTCTGAACTCTGCCGCTCAGCACGACCTTGACACCCTTGTGAAGATATCTCTCCACAAACTCGGCCTGCTTGCCGAAACAGGTACAGTTGAAGAAATCCGCGTCAGGCTCTCCCTCACGCTTGAATCTTCTGTCTACCGCTATGGAAAAACGTGCTACTGCGGTCTGGTTGGCTCCCTGGGAATATCTCACCTCAGGGTCCCTTGTTAAACGTCCCATAAGAATTACTTTGTTCATAATTTACACTTCTCGCTTTCTAATTAAGCCTCGTCCTGTCTGACAATCAAGTATCTTACAACGTTGTCCATAATGCGAACACGGCTCTCGATTTCAGCGGGCACAGTACTCTCAGCGTCGAATCTGATGAAATAGTAGAAAGCTTCCTTCATCTTCTGAACTTCGTAAGCAAGTCTTTTCTTGCCCCAATCGTCCACTTCTGTGATGGTACCGCCGAATCTCTCAATCAGAGTCTTGCACTTGTCAACAACTGCTGCTCTCTCTTCGTCTTCGATATTAGCGGACACAACTACGGCTAATTCATACTTGTTCATGCTTGTTACCTCCTTTTGGTCTCTGGCCCGCAACAAATGTGCGAGCAAGGAATTTGATTCATCACGAGTAAACATGATACCATACCATCCATGATTTTTCAAGGCTTTTCCTGTTTTTTCTAATGATTTTCTAACCTTTTTATCTAAATCACCGGCTTATGGTACAAGGTCTCTATAAAATTTCCTTTATATTCTTTTCCAACAGTTTCCGGGCTATCATAATCTGATGTCCGCAACCCTTGCACTTAATCCTGAAATCCGCTCCCACGCGAAGTACCTCCCACTCTCTGCTTCCGCAGGGATGCTGCTTTTTCAGTTTTAAAGTATCTCCGATATTAATTTCCATTTACATACCACTTCCAATCTAACCCATGTGATGTTTTCCACATCGCCGTTTACATATTACCTGTCAAATAATCCTTCAATACACCAAAAAATTCCCTCAGCATATTATTGGGTACCATCCATGTCACGGAATTTGCCGCCAGCCCTTCCGCATGATACCCCTGCTTCTCCGCTATTTTCAGTGCCCGGAATACATGAAAATTGTTTGTGACAACAACTACTCTGCTGTTTTCCTTGTCCAGAAGCTCCGCACTAAAAGCCAGGTTCTCCCGAGTGTTGGTGGACTTATCCTCCGCCAGAATTCGTTCTTCCTCAATTCCGGCATCCATAAGATACTGTCGCATCCCGGCTGCCTCTGATATGATTTCATTACTGCCCTGTCCGCCGGAGACTATCACGATTGTGTTGGGATTGGCATTCAGATACTCCACCGCCTTATCCAACCTCCTGCGAAGCACTTCACTGGGGCCGTTTGATTTCCACTGTGCTCCCAAAACAATACAATAATCGGCTTCCGGCTGCGCCGTGGCACGGAACCGACTCAAAATCATGATTTCCACCGTGCAAAACAAGAGAAGTCCCAGGCAAAATAATCCTGCAACAATCCCTTTCAGCCACACCGGTAAAGCATCCATAAATTTTCTGTTTGCCAGTGCTGCGCAAAATAGTAGGCAAGCCGTTCCCATTGCACCCCATATCAGGAAAAACTTTGTCCCGAATCCGGCAAACGCGATTGCGATACAGTACAGAATACACAATATTCCCAGTATTCCGAACGCAACACTTCCCAACATCATATGGACTTTCTTTTGTCCCCGTCTCTCCAGATAGATTGCCCTTTTGCTCTTGTCCAAAGGTACAAGGTTATTCCTTTTTCTTCTCATCATATTCCACAAACATTCATCTGTTATCGGGCTCCTAAATAAATATAACACAAAACACAAATCCACCTCAATAGCTGCTGTAAACTGTTTTCTTAAGATTTTCTGATTTTTCTTTATAATCCGGCTATTTTTGGTAAAATGAAGATAGTTACATTCACATTGCAGGAGGTGCAACATGGAGAAACTCAACGAAGCCGTTCGCGAATTAAAAGATATTGTAAACCGCTATGACAACATTGTTTTTTTCGGCGGTGCCGGTGTGTCCACCGAAAGCGGCATACCGGATTTCAGAAGTGTAGACGGTCTCTATAACCAGCAGTACGACTATCCCCCCGAGACCATTCTCAGCCACACATTTTACCGCAGACAGCCGGAAGAATTTTATCGGTTTTACCGCAACAAAATGCTGTTTACAGGTGCAAAGCCCAACGCTGCACATCTGAAGCTCGCAGAACTTGAACAAAAAGGAAAAGTACGGGCTGTCATCACGCAGAACATTGATGGTCTGCACCAGGCCGCCGGAAGTAAGGTTGTACTTGAACTCCACGGTTCCGTGCTACGAAATTATTGTGAGAGCTGTGGGCAATTCTACGACATGAAGTACATTCTTGATTCCCGGGGAGTGCCCAGATGCCAAAAGTGCGGAGGTCCGATAAAACCGGATGTGGTATTGTATGAAGAAGGGTTGGATCAAAAGACCATCAACGCTGCTGTCCGATATATCCATGAAGCCCGGGTTTTGATTATCGGCGGAACCTCCCTGGCCGTTTATCCCGCCGCCGGGCTGGTTGATTACTTTCAGGGCGATAAGCTGGTGGTAATCAACAAAGCCTCCACGCCCCGGGACGGCTACGCCGATCTTCTTATTCAGGCACCCATCGGAGAGGTATTCTCACAGTTATGACAGCAAAATAAATAGTGCATCCTATGCTTTATCCATATTTTCAGTGAAATTCTTGAAAATGAGGTTGCAGATGCCGGAAAGATATGGTGATAATATGTCGGAAATACTATATGTCAACCAAACAGGGTACACAGTTAAAAGCCTTTTGGGACACGGCAAAGGAGGATATTCCTATTTAGCGGAAAAAGGCGGGATTCAATATGTCCTGAAGCAAATACACCATGAACCCTGCGATTACTATAATTTTGGCAACAAAATCGAGGCTGAAGAAAAAGATTATGACAGGTTAAGTAAAATTGGAATCAGAATACCCAGGATGCTGGATATAGATATTCCAAACGAGAGAATTTTGAAGGAATACATTCAGGGACCTACCATTTTTGAACTTGTAAAGAATGACAAGATGGAAGATATCTATTTGAAGCAAATGTCAGAGATGGCTGCTCAGGTATATTCTGCAGGGCTCAACATTGATTATTTCCCCACTAATTTTATTGTTCAGGACAAGCTGATTTATTACATTGATTATGAGTGTAACGAATATATGGAAGAATGGAACTTTGAAAACTGGGGAGTAAAGTACTGGTCAAAGACTCCTGAATTTTTGGAATATATAGCACAACACTCATGATTTTTCCTTTTTACATATTCACCCAATAAAATTCCGTTTTGAAACACTTTATGCTACTGTGATGTCATGATTGAATTCAGGTAAAACATAGAAACCCCTCGAAAGATTTCTTTCGAGGGGTTTTTCAGAGGTGCGAGCCGGATTTGAACCGGCGATGACGGTGTTGCAGACCGGGGCCTTACCACTTG
>JAEDMI010000203.1 GCA_016303085.1 Acetatifactor sp. | reverse complement strand
GCCAGATTTAAGCTGACAGCCAATGGGAGCAAGGTTTTGTAGACAGATAAGCAGGGGTCCATCCGTTTTGAAACGGGGGTCCTCTTTTTTTGTGGACTTTTTTTTCATTGGTATTTATAATGATGTATTAGAGAGCCATGGCAAAACGAAATTAATCGGGAGATTGAGGATGAAAAAACTGGCAACTGTCCTGATGATTATTCTGGGAAATGCAACCTACGCGCTGGCGGTAAAGCTTTTCGTGCTGCCCGTGGGTCTGATAACGGGAGGCACGACGGGTATCGCACTGACAGCGAACCGCTATCTTGGGATTCCCATTTCCGGCTTTGTTCTTTTCTTTAATGTACTGATGCTTCTGGTGGGACTGGCGATACTGGGGAAAAAATTTGCCATGACTACCATTATCAGCTCCTTTGCATACCCGGCAGCACTGCAGGTGTTCGATTATCTGCTGGGAGATGTGATTTTGACTGAGGATTTGTGGCTCTGTACCGTCTTTGCGGGTCTGGGAGTGGGAGTGGGACTTGGGATTGTGATTCGTCTCGGGGCATCCACGGGTGGCATGGATATTCCTCCGCTGGTTCTGAATCATTACTTTAAAATACCTGTATCCACAAGCCTGTATGTGTTTGACTGCCTGATTCTGCTGTCACAGGCTTTTTACAGCTCCATTGACAGGCTGCTCTACGGAATTGTGATGGTATTGATTTATTCCTTTGTGTTGGACAAGCTTCTGCTCATGGGAACCACGAGAACCGAAGTAAAGGTGGTAAGCCGTCATTACGGGGAAATCAGAGAGGCAATTTTAAGCGGAATTGACAGAGGGGTGACGCTGCTTTCTGCGGAGGGCGGCTTTATGGGCGAGGAGACCAGGATGATTTTCAGTGTGGTCTCCAACAGAGAACTGCCCAAGTTGGAGAAGCTGATTCATGAGGTGGACCCCGACAGTTTTATGGTGGTCAGCCGAGTCAGTGAGGTGCGGGGAAGAGGCTTTACCGAGAAGAAGGAATATCGGGAGAGAAAGAGTGATGCCTGATAAAAGCAGGATATCCTGTTGATGTGAGAAAATAAAAATGAAAGCATAGGAGGATAAGTATATGTACATTACATGTTTGGATTTGGAGGGAGTTCTGGTGCCGGAAATTTGGATTGCCTTTGCGGAAGCCAGCGGAATCCCGGAGTTGAAAAGAACTACCAGGGATGAGCCGGATTATGACAAACTGATGAAGTGGCGAATCGGTATTCTGAAGGAGCATGGTCTGGGACTGAAGGAGATTCAGGACACCATTGCAACCATAGATCCCATTCCGGGAGCGAAAGAATTCCTGGACGAACTGCGCAGCTTTTCCCAGGTTATCATAATCAGTGACACCTTTACCCAATTTGCAACACCGCTCATGAAGAAGCTGGGCTGGCCTACTATTTTCTGCAATTCCCTGGAGGTAGCGGACAGCGGCGAAATAACGGGATTCAGGATGAGAATCGAAAATTCCAAGCTCACCACGGTGAAAGCGCTGCAGTCCATCGGCTATGAGACAATTGCCAGCGGCGACAGCTACAATGATCTGGGGATGATTAAGGCAAGTAAGGCAGGTTTTCTGTTCAAGAGTACAGACAAAATTAAGGCAGACAATCCGGAACTGCCGGCTTTTGACACCTATGATGAGCTGATGGCAGCAATCAAAGCAGCCATGAAGTAAATACAGATTGGATGAAACAACGTCGGTACATTCCGGCGTTGTTTTTTCAACTATTACAGCATTTCTGCCGGATGACATCAAATTATACTTTTGGATAGTTTCTTTTTTTGGAAACTTTTGATAGAATAATATAAAATCAGTGTATATGTATTATCGCATTACGAAAGAGGCAGAGAATCATATGAAAAAGTATCGAAGAATCATATGGATTATTTTATTTGTGCAGCTGGCGGTGATAGGATTCATTCTCATGACAGTCAGGGTGGATGATATGACTCTGGCAAAAGGAGAAGTGAAGTCCTTTAGCGCGGGGTGGACACTTATCAGAGAAGACGGAAGCCGGACGGAACTGGGCGGGCTGCCTGTTGATGCGGAAAGCCGTGCAAACGAAAAGATAATTATAGAAAATACAATTTCGCCGGAATACCGGGGAAAAACAATATTCTTCTTATCCGCAGATAAAACGGTGAAAATCACAGTGGGAGGAGAGGAGATTTATTCCTTCGGGCTCAGAGACGAAAGGTTGTTCGGACATACACCGGGCAGCGTGATGGTATTTGCTGATATTCCACAGGATTGTGTCAATGGAAAAATTCAGATTGAAATGTGTTCCCCGTATAAAAATTTTGCTACCTATATTACGGAGATTTCCGTTGCAAAGAGGGATGTGGCGATTCTTCATTTGCTGAAACAGAAGTTGTTTGCCATCGGCTGCACCATGCTGATTTTTGTCATTGCAGTTGTAATGCTGATTTTGGCAAGCGTGCAAAAGATGACCCACAAGCAGACCGGCGGCGTGGAATACCTGGGCGTATATCTTCTGCTTAGCAGCATTTATCATTTGATTGAAACGAAAGTGCCGGGAGTATTTTACGGTAATCAGACCCTGTACTCCAATCTGGTTTTCATCATATTGATGATGGTACCGCTTTTTATGGAAGCATATTTTTACGAGGCAATGCCTGAAGTCAGAAAAGCCATGCGCATCATGATGGTATTGTCCATTGCCAATGTGGCAATTCAGCTGGTTTTGCAGCTGACGGATGTTCTGGATTTTATGATTATGTCTCCGGCTTCCCATATGCTGATTATGCTGTTTATCATTGTTGGCGGTGTTTCCTCATTCAGAAGCGTCAGAAGAGAAAAGAGCGTGGATGCTGTCGCGCGGTTTTTCGGGATTATGTGTATGTTGTGCGGTACGCTTTTTGACTTGCTGCGGAATTATACCGTAAAGGTGGGAGATTTGGGGAAATACAGCAGATACGGTGTTCTCATTTTTGCAGTCTGTATTTTGGCTACCTATATGCGCGGCATGATGCAGGAGCATGTGAAATTCGTAGAGCAGGCGAAAAATAATGCGGTTGCGGCAAACGTTGCAAAGAGCCGTTTCCTTGCCAATATGTCCCACGAAATCCGTACGCCTATCAATGGTATTCTCGGTATGGACGCCATGCTTTTAAAGGAATGTAAGGATGACAGCATAAGAGAGTATGCCAAGAATATTCAGAGCGCAGGGCAATTACTGCTTTCTATTATCAATGATATTTTGGATATATCCAAAATTGAATCCGGCAAGCTTGAAATCCTGCCGGCAGAGTATGAACTGTTTTCCGTGTTGAATGACTGCTGTAATATGGCAAAGGCCAGGCTGGAAGATAAGCCTGTGGCGTTTGAGATGCAGATAAATCCCGAACTGCCCTCCCGGATGTACGGGGATGAAGTCAGAATAAAGCAGATAATCAATAATCTGCTGTCCAACGCAGCAAAATATACTAAAGAGGGAAAGGTCACCCTCTCTCTGGATTTTGAAAAGAGAACGGACAATCGGATAAAGCTTTTTGTTTCGGTGGAGGACACGGGTATCGGTATCCGTGAGGAAGACCTGGGAAAACTTTTTGAGTCTTTTACGCGGATTGAAGAAGAGCGCAACCGCAGCATTGAGGGAACCGGGTTGGGACTGAATCTGACAAGAAATCTGGTGGAACTGATGAACGGAGAAATTTCTGTGGAGAGTACCTACGGAAAGGGTTCCCGCTTTACTGTAAAAATCGAGCAGGAAATCGTGGATGCCGCTGGCATTGGGGATTTTGCGGAAAGATATCAGAACTTCCTCAGGGCATCGGATGAACAAATAGTCTCTCTGCTGGCACCTGATGCGGAAATTCTGGTGGTGGATGATGTGGAGATGAATCTGAAGGTGGTGAAAGGACTTCTAAAGGAGACAAAAATACAAATTGACACGGCATCCGGAGGCCTAGAATGCCTTGAGTGTGTAAAAAAGAAGCATTACGACATCATTTTCCTCGACCATATGATGCCGGAACCGGATGGAATTGAAACTTTGCGGCGGATGAAGCAGATGCAGGACAATCTCAATATGGACACTCCGGTGGTTATGCTGACTGCCAATGCTATCGTGGGCGCCAAGGAAGAGTATATCAGTGACGGCTTTAGCGATTATCTGACAAAGCCGATTCAGGAGAACCGGTTGGTGGAAATGCTTTTGAAATATCTGCCGGAGAAATTGCTGTGTGATTACCGTGAGGAGACGGATACAGCAGAAGAACTTCAACCGGAATCAGCAGGTCAGGTAATAAAAAGCCGGGAAGAGCAGCTGGCACAGTTGCAGGAACTGGGAGAACTGGATATTCAGTTGGGAATCGAATACTGCATGAATGATGAGAATTTCTATCTGGAAATTTTGCGGGAATATGTGCGCGGCAACAGGTCGGCAGAACTGGAAGCTTTATATAAGGAGTGCGAC
>JAEDMI010000202.1 GCA_016303085.1 Acetatifactor sp. | reverse complement strand
GCCATATGATGCTGCACAGCAAAGCTGATGGAGTATACAGTGTTGAGGAATTGAAACAGTTGAAAGAAAAAAGGAAATAAACTCATTCGCCTGCTTCATGAAGGAGGTCGAAATCTTGAAGATTACAACCAGTCCTAATAAGAATGCTGTTTCTCTTGGCGACATATTTCATGATACCTTATTATCTGTTTTCCAATCCCAAAATCCGAATGCTACGGACGAACAGATTGCCGAAGCTGAAAAAGGAATACGAGAATTAATAGAAAGCATTGCAAAGGTTTGGCGCGAAGAAGTATCCAAACCTTTGGAAGCCATTGAAAAGTTAGGAAAAAACCAATATGTTTGTTGGGAAGATCCGGGCAAGGAAGGATATGACCGTATTCTTGAGGGCGAAAATCTAAACGAATGGCTTCTGGAATGTTCGAATGAAACAGAGCTGAAAGAGATGGTAAGCGGAGCATTGATAAATCCGATGCTCCAACAGCATACGCATCTTATAGAACAGGCTTTTCGTGCCTATGAAAGTGGGAGTTATGCATTAGCTATTCTGGGAATGTTGGCAACAATCGATGCACTTTTATCGGATGTTAGTGGAATGATTAATTCGACCGGGATGATGCAACACATCAATTCGATCTTAGACAAGCTTAGTCAAAAAATCCCTGTAACAAAACGCGAACTGAAGGATGCATATTTGGTGTGCACTACGGCAATAACGCTAAAGGGTTTGACGATAAATAGAAATTTTGATGAACCTGATCCGGAGGGGATCAACCGGCACTGGCTTATGCACGGAAGGTCACATAGAGAAATCTCTAAACTGGATTGCATCAAAATGCTGCGGCTAATTAATGGCATTCTGCTGATGCATGAACTGGCAGAAGCAAAATGCGAGGAATAGGTCAGAGGAGCGATATGAAAATTCCATACAGCAACCCTGAAATATATGCGAAAGCAAGTCTCATCCTGAGACAGCTATACGGAGAAAAGGCAACTTTCCGTGATGGACAGTACGAGGCTATTGAGGCCACTATGACTAAAAGACGTACCCTCGTGGTGCAGCGAACCGGCTGGGGCAAAAGTCTGGTTTACTTTATATGCACAAAACTGATGCGCTCCGAGCATCGCGGTGTCACGCTGGTCGTAAGCCCATTGCTGGTCCTCATGGAAAATCAGATGGAAGCGGCGGAGAAGATGGGGCTTCGGTGCGACGTCTTGAACAGCACTGTTAAGGATCGCAGAAAAGATATTTTGACGGCCATAGAGCAGGATGAAGTAGACCTTGTTTTCGTGACACCGGAAACACTTTTCAGCGAAGATGTTCAAAGCCATATCCGAAATTTTCGTATCGGCCTTTTTGTGATCGATGAGGCGCATTGCATTTCCGACTGGGGGCATGATTTCCGTCTGGAATACGGAAACCTGCGGAAGATTGTAGCACAGCTCCCGGAGAACGTGCCGATCCTTGCCACCACAGCGACCGCAAATAACCGCGTAGTTTCCGATCTGTGTGCGCAGCTCGGAAACGATGTTTTCATTTCCAGAGGCCCGCTCACCCGGGACTCCCTGTATATACAGATACTCAATAAGCCGGACAAAATCGAACGCTATGCCTGGATGCTTGAAAACATTCCGAAGCTCCCCGGCAGCGGGATCATCTATTGCCTAACACAGCGCGACTGCGATTACCTTGCGGAATTTCTAAATAAAAACCGCATTTCGGCGGCTGCATACTATTCCCGGAATGGGGAAGACGGTGCTGACTTGAACTGTGCCATTGAAGAGAAGTTCAGAAAGAACAAGCTGAAGGTGATCGTTGCGACAATCAAACTCGGCATGGGGTATGACAAAGGGGATATCGCTTTTGTTATACACTATCAGATGCCATCAAACATTGTGTCCTACTATCAGCAGATCGGCCGTGCTGGAAGAAGTATTGATAAGGCATATATCTTCCTCATGTACGGTAAAGAAGACGAGGATATTCTGAATTATTTCATAGATACCGCTTTTCCGAATGAAAAAGAGACCGACTGCATTATGGAATATATCGGGGAGCATGATGGCGTGAAGGCAAATCAGATCATGGCTGCCATAAATATTCGGAAGGGGCGGATCGACAAGGCACTGTCCTTTCTTGAAAACGATGGTTTTATCCGCCGGGACAGGGGAACATACTATATCACACCGAAAGTATACCGTTATGACCGGAAGCACTATGATGCCGTCACCTCCATACGCCGTCGGGAGATGGAGCAGATGAAGGCTTTGGCACGGACGGACAGCTGCTACAGCAGATACATTGTCTCCTGCCTTGACGACGAGGATGCGCAAGACTGCGGCCATTGCGCCAACTGCCTCGGCCGGGAGATACTACCGTCCGCCGTTTCGCAGGAATATATACATATGGCTGAGGAGTATATTAACGGCCTGATTATTCCCATCGAGCCGCGTAAGATGTGGGAAAACTCTTCCGTCACAAAGCGCTCAAAAATCACGCTTCAAAATCAGCCGGGACTATGTCTTTCAAAATATGGGGACGCAGGATACGGAGAGCTGGTCAGACAGGGAAAGTATTCAAAAGATAAACGCTTTTACGATGAGTTGGTGGGTAAGTGTACACAGCTTCTGAAGCCCTTTATGGCAGAACACCACCTTCATCATATATGCTGCGTTCCATCCCTGCGGAGCGAGCTCGTGAAGGACTTTTCCAAGCGTCTGGCGGCCTCACTCGGCGTTTCCTTTGTGGAGCTTTTGGAAAAGACGGATGCAAGGCAGCAGAAAGCCATGGAGAACAGCGCATTTCAGTGTGCGAATGCTTACACGTCGTTTTCTGTCAGAGAGGGCGTTTCAATTCCGAAGAACATTTTGCTGGTGGATGATATGGTGGATTCCCGCTGGACGCTCACAGTCTGCGGGTATAGGCTGATGGAAGCCGGTGCCGAAAACGTATTTCCGTTCGCTTTGGCGGACAGCAGCAACAGGGAGGCTTAACGTGAATTCAAATTCGAATGCCATTATAACATTGTGTAGTCATTTGTGCGTTGGTGACGGAGTCTCACCACTGGAGCCGAAGGAGTACAGCGAGTTTGCGCAGAAGCTGCTTACGGCCGGGAAAAAGCCAGGCGACTTGTTCGAAATGTCACGAATCGATATTAAGGAACAGATGAACGCGGATGAGGCGTTTGCTGACAGAATAATAAGGCTTATAGACAGAAATGCCAGCCTTTGCTTTGAACTTGAGAAGCTCAGCAGCATGGGCATCGAAGTCATAACCAGAGCAGATGCGCAATATCCCGCGGCTCTCAAAAAGAAGTTGTCCGGGAGTTGCCCTCCTATATTCTATTATGCCGGCGACCTCGGACTTTTGAAACAACCTACGATCGGTTTCGTAGGTGCAAGGACCGTAGAGCAGCGTGATATGGATTTTACAAAGGCTGCCGTTGAAACGGCTGTCTCGCTGAGATACGGCGTGGTTTCCGGTGGTGCCAAGGGCATCGATACCATTGCCGGGATCGAGGCGATCCTCCGGAATTCGTTTTCTATTGAATATCTGTCCGATTCCATGATGAAAAGACTAAAAAGCAGCGATACCGTGAAGAAAATCCAGAGTGGGAAGTTGCTGATGCTCTCTGTTGTAAAGCCTGACGCCGGTTTTAATGTTGGAATTGCCATGATGCGCAACCGCTATATTTATGCGCAGTCTGAGGCTTCGGTAGTTGTGCGCTCCGATCTGAACAAAGGCGGGACGTGGACAGGGGCCACGGAAAATATTAAGCATGGCTGGTGCCCAACACTGTGTTGGAATTATCCCTATCCGGGGAATAAGGCACTTATAGAAAAGGGCGCCATTCCTATTGGAGAAAACTGGGACGGAACTATCCCGGAATTGCGTCCGGTGGAGACGGTACAGAACAGGACAGAGCAATTATCGTTGTTCGAATAATTGAACGATATGATATTAACAGTCCTCCAATACCAAAAGGTGAAAATACTCCACTGAAATTGTTACTTTTTCCTTAACAATGCCCGTTGCCGATAGCTATTTCCGACCTTCTCTGGTATGTTTCGTGCTGCCAAAGGAGGCGGTACAATGGAGAGTATCATAGAAGAACTGTACTACGGCAATATCACCCCGGCGGAGCGCAGCTTCCGCAGAACCGGAGAATACGCACATATTCTGCAGCTTGTCACCAGAAACGAAGAAAAGCTGACGGAGACGCTAACTGAAGCGCAGAAGGAGACCTTTGAGAAGTTCAAGGACGGAACATCGGAGATCAGTAGTATGACGGAGGTAACAGCCTTCACACTCGGCTTCAAGCTGGGGCTACGGCTGACCGCTGAGGCGTTTATCGGCGGGAATGATGAGCAAGAACTAATCAGCGAATAATTATACACGCGTCGCATCCAACGGGTGCGATTGCGTTTTTCAAAAAGGAGGTACACCTCATGCAGTTTATTTGTTATCCGAAATGCACAACCTGTC
>JAEDMI010000201.1 GCA_016303085.1 Acetatifactor sp. | reverse complement strand
GAGGAAGATGTTCCGGCGCACACCCTGTTCGTCATCACGACGGATGGAATGGAAAATGCGAGTCGTCGCTATGATAGCGCCCTTGTTAAACAGATGATCGAGCATGAGAAGAGCAAGTATGGTTGGGAATTCCTGTTCCTCGGCGCCAATATTGACGCCGTCGAGACGGCAAAGCATTTTGGTATTAGTGAAGACCGCGCGGTCAATTATCACTCTGACAGCGTAGGGACACGGCTGAACTATGAAGTGGTCAGCTGCGCGATTGCAAGCATGAGAAGCGGAGCTCCTATGAGTGCCGATTGGAAAGCGCCAATTGAAGCGGACTATAAGACCCGGAAGGGTGAAAAAGACTAACCGCATCGATTTCGACACGGTTAGTACTATCTCCTAAGCCGCACCATATAAATGGTGCGGCTTTCTCTGTTGATTCACACTCTCTAATTTGCATATGTATCAAAATATATATTAGTTCTATTGACACTTCCGCTCGTTGTGGATATAATAATGGTGAAGATCAAAATCGGAGGTCTATCATGAGAGATTACAGCAAGTACGAAAAGACACCCGTGTTATTCTCTGGGGCAGAAAAGAAGTTTGAAATCATCATTGACGGGTTTCGTTATATTGTTAAGTTTCAGAAGAATTCCGAAGTGGGCTTGACCTTCAATTATGTTTCTGAGTATTTGGGAAGCCATATTTTTCAACTACTTGGCATTCCCGTACAGGAAACCTTCCTTGGCACTTATGAGGGCAAGAATGTAGTCGTTATGAAGAATTTCTTAGAGCCCGAGGATGATCTTGTTGCCTTCAACGGTGTCGGCGAAAGCTCGCTGGAAAGGGACAAAGAACTCTATCAGTACACTTATGAAGATATTACCGCAATGCTGCAGGAGAATATGAAGTCAACAAATGTCGAGGAGACAATCGACCGTTTCTGGGATATGTTCATCGTGGATGCTTTGATCGGCAATTTTGACCGGCATGGTGGGAACTGGGGCTTCATTAAGAGAAATAACCTATACCGGATCGCCCCGGTATATGACAATGGTTCAAGCCTGTATCCGAAGCTGAATACGGACGAGAAGCTGGAGGCCGTACTCTCCTCCGAGGAAGAAATTGACCAACGGATCTATAAGTTCCCCACCTCCCACATCAAGGTGAAGAATCGCAAGAGTTCCTATTTTGAAGTGATCAGCAGCTTGCAATTCGAAGCTTGCAATGATGCCCTAAAGCGAATTGTTCCTCGCATCGATTTTAATCAAATCAATACTCTTATTGACGAAGTGGAAGGGATCTCAGAGGTGCGTAAGCGTTTTTATAAAGTCATGCTGCAGCAACGATATGAAAAGATCCTTATGTACGCATATCGCCAGTTGTGACATGGAAAGGAGTGGCTCATGAGGCCTGTTACGCATGATTACCAAAGCCTAAACGAATATACGCTTCCCCTGCGGGGAAAGCCCTATTACCGCAGCAGCGGCATAATCTATGCCGTGGACCGCAGCGGCAATAAGTATGCTGTGGGGCGAGTTGATCTTGAGCGCTTTGATGATCAGAACTTCCAGTATGTTTTCACTCCTGAATGGAGTGTAATCGATACCCTGCCGTCCTCCGTTTTCCAGGGTATTCCCGGACTCGACATGTCCATGCGGCTTGAGCGATATTATCGTGTTAATATGACGCCGTACTTCATCTCTGAGCGTACGCCCAGTGAAAGTCGAGAGGATCTCTGGGAACTCCTTGACGCAGTTGGTCTGGATTACTATGACCGCTTTGAGTGGCTGCTCCGGACGGATATGCGCTGCGGCACCGATAACCTGATCGTTGAGCGAGCAGAAGCTGCTCGGACTATCACATTTGAATCGATCAACAGCCTGCCGCCCGATCTCCGGCCAACCGACCTTGTTACGATTCAGGGATTCCAAAGCATCGCAAAGACCAGCCACCAGCTCAGAAAGATCCTCCTTCAGATTTTGAGAAGCGGCGCTCATATCTGGGATGAAACAGAATCGCGTCAGCTCTCTGAAGAAGAGTGCAGTCTGCTATTAAACCTGCTCATGGTTGAGGAATCAATGGAAGCGAAGCAGAATAAGCAGCGTCACCAAGAAGGCGTCGCACAGGCAAAGAACAGCGGAAAATACGCTGGACGAAAGAGAATTGTGGTCGATCCAAATCTGTTCCGCCAAGTCGCAGAGGATTTCCGCAACCATAAAGTAACGGAGGAAGAAGCCATGCATCGCGCCGGTATCCGTTCGAGATCAACCTTCTACAGGCGCCTGAAAGAGATATAGATCAAGAAACGAGAGGGCTCCCGCACATTACGCTGCGGGAACACTCTCGTTTTCAATAAAGTGTCCACCAGTAGTCAAAAAGACGCCGATAGTAATTCCCCTTTCGGGGCAAAACCCGACAATTCCGGAACTTTCGGCTGGTTTCCCGTTTCATCCACCGCTGGCAATTACTGTTCTTGGGATACTTGATGTACTTCCCTGAATGGAGCAGCGTGTTACCATCAAAGCCGTACTCGATATAACCGGCATGAGGCACATACCTTCTTGTGACAATACGCATGAGCGCGTCATTCTTGCGGATGCGCATTTCTCTTCGATACGCAGAGCCAGTTCGTTTGGATGGCTGCCTGGTAGCTGACTCAGTCAGCAAATTCTCGATCTTCTCGTTTAACTCGATTTCGGTCATAGGCTTTTCCATTTGGCACAGTTCTTGTGACGGGAGAAATACCATACCAGCTACCGCGCTGCTTCGCATGTTGCTCCTTTTGCGCTTTCTTGCTCTGCTTCTTGAGTGGTATCATCTGTTTCATTGGTGAGAACACCTCCATTGTCTCGAACGGTTTGGACGTTCTTTTTGAGATCCGCGCAGAATGTAAGGTAGTCAGGATACCCGCACAGGAGCATCTTGTTGGGCAATTCACGGATCGCTGCCAGGAAAGCATCGACATCACGCTTGCGGCACTTGCACATGATGACGCGATAGGGAGCATCCGGGCAAACGAACTCAAGGCCGAACCTAACTCTGACCTGATGCTTGATAAAAAGCTGGTCTGCAAGGTAATCCGCTGTATCGATAATTGCGAAGTAGTTGTGGAAGAATGAGAACTTTTCAATCGTCCAGCAGTAGGATTCATTGTATTCTCGACTCACGATTGGACCTCCTATGTGACAGTTTCTTTACAAAATCGACTTTTCTCTTGCTTTTTGAAGCTTCTTCCAGTATTCTGAAGTACTCCCGTTTGGGAAGACTCTTTAGATGGAGGCGATTGCCATGAATATGAAGCAGTATCCGGTCATTGATCCGATTGCGACCGGAAAGAACATCATCCGTCTTCGCGTCGAGCGTGGGATGAGTGTCCGCGACCTGCAGGCATACTTCGGTTTCGAAGAGCCACAGGCGATCTACAAATGGCAGCAAGGAAAGAGCCTGCCTTCCGTTGATAATCTGTATGCTCTCGGCGCGTTGTTTGAAGTACCTATGGAGGACATCCTGGTATCTCGGACATCAAAACTGAATCTGATTATTTGTGAGCAGCAGGCTGAAGCCTGCTGCTCGCCTCTATTTATGGGAGAACTGCTCCGACTATCACGGATACGGCAGAGAGCCAAGATTGCTTAGACCATTTTTGCCAAAGCCATGCGCTCGCTGGCTCCCTGAGGAGCGAGGGTAGCATGCCTTGACGTATGAACGGCTCAAAGGCCAGCAGTATCAAGATAGGAAATCTATCTTTATCCAACAGAATAGGGAGATGTGAGGTGGCAAGGTTGGGATTCGGCGTTAGCGTATTCACGATATCGTGCAACAGCGTTGAGCGCTGATGGATGGGAAGACGGTTTGTAGCATCCGTTAATGAAACGGATCATGTCTTCTTTTGGAGCTCAGAATCAACCGAGCGGATTTTTTAATTTGCAGCACTATAGTTCGTCTGCAACTGAACCGGTCGCCACGTTCTCTTCTTCTGCCGCATCCGTGATAGTCGGAGCAAAGCCGCAAGGGCTTGATCAGCTCAGTGCGGACATATGCGCTTCAAAAGCCTCTGCGAAAGTCTCGTTCACATCGAACGGAGTTTCGTACTCCACCGGGGTGTTGACCAGAGCAGCATCCAGAGCGGCAGAGGTCTCATCGGACTTCTTGCTCAGATCAGCGCACATCTTCCGGATCTTATTGCGATCGAAATTGATGGTGGTCACACGCTTGACATCGCAACGGTAGGAGACCTGATTTCCCTCGTTGTTGAACCGATAGCCGACTCCCCCGTTAGAGATCAAAACCTCGCCATTGCGCAGGCCGGCCATGTGACGGAGCAGAGTGGCAATCTCCTGGCGCTTCCCATTGAGGCTCACTTCACCATCCAGGCCAGCGCCGAGAGGAAGAGATGCCTTCGCCTGATGGATTGCGGCGCTCAACTTTTCCCGCTCGTCCAGGAGGAACAGCAGGAACTCTGCCATCTCGGTGATATTCTCGCTATACTCGGTGGAGGGGGCCTCCAT
>JAEDMI010000013.1 GCA_016303085.1 Acetatifactor sp. | reverse complement strand
AGTCTGATTCCCGTGAAAGAGCATATTTTTGATCAGGATGCGCTGTGCCTGGAAAAACAGGGTATTGGAGCAGTGGGACTTTGCGATGCCTCCGGCAGAGAGTATGTCCGGTTAGAAGCGGATTGTCCTGTCTGGGGCATTTGGTCACAGCCGGACAGCAATGCGGCTTATGTCTGTCTGGAACCCTGGTGGGGTATCTGTGACAGCAAGGGCTATGATGGTACATTGGAAGAACGTCCTTACACTAACATTGCAGAGGCGGGAAAGACCTGGGAGAGGAAATTTACGATTGTAATTGAAGCCTTTTCTACTTGACAAACGGACTGTATCTGCACTACAATCACTACATATAAGCGACTGTGAAGAGGATTAGTACAGATTTCGGAAGCATTCCAGAGAGAGGACGTGGCTGAGAAGTCCTTATGCGGAGAGTTTGGAACCTGCCTCGGAGTCCTGTGTGAGATTCGGACAGCAGGAAAGCTGCGGTGATGGATGGAAGCACAGCGTAAGCCGGCGTTAACGGTAAAAGAGACGGATGTCAGCACAGGCATCAATTAGGGTGGTACCGCCGAGTTTTCGGTCCCTTTGGGGAGCGAGACTCGGCGTTTTGTTTTGAGCCTGCTTCCTCAGACAATACGCCGCAAACGGCAGAAAAGAGGAGAAGAAAAATGGCAAATGATGTAAAGAACACATCGAAGAAAATGGTGGAAGAAATCACATCCATGGACGTGGATTTTGCCCAGTGGTACACGGATGTGGTGAAAAAGGCAGAGTTGATTGACTATACCTCTGTCAAGGGCTGCATGGTAATCAAACCTGCCGGATATGCAATCTGGGAGTTGATTCAAAAACAGCTGGATCAGAGATTTAAGGAGACGGGAGTGGAAAATGTATATCTTCCCATGTTTATTCCCGAATCCCTGCTGGAAAAGGAGAAGGATCATGTCGAGGGCTTTGCACCTGAGGTTGCATGGGTGACCCACGGCGGGCTGCAGCCTCTTCAGGAGAGACTTTGCGTTCGTCCTACCTCCGAGACACTGTTCTGCGATTTCTATAAAAACGATATTCATTCCTACAGAGATTTGCCCAAGGTTTACAATCAGTGGTGTTCAGTAGTCCGTTGGGAGAAGGAGACCAGACCTTTCCTGCGTTCCAGGGAATTTCTTTGGCAGGAAGGTCATACCGCTCATGCAACCGCAGAGGAGGCTGAGGCAAGAACCATTCAGATGCTGAATCTGTATGCGGACTTCTGTGAGGAGGTTCTGGCTATTCCTGTTATCAAGGGACAGAAGACGGAAAAAGAGAAGTTTGCAGGCGCTGTTGCAACTTATACTATAGAAGCACTGATGCATGACGGAAAGGCTTTGCAGTCCGGTACCAGCCACAATTTCGGTGACGGTTTTGCAAAGGCATTCGGCATTCAGTTTGCGGACAAGGACAATACCTTAAAATATGTATATCAGACCTCCTGGGGTATGACAACACGTCTGATTGGCGCAATCATCATGGTACACGGTGACAATGAAGGATTGGTGCTTCCTCCCAGAGTAGCTCCCATTCAGGTGTGCATCGTTCCTATTCAGCAGAAGAAGGAAGGGGTTCTGGATAAGGCCTATGAACTTCGGGATATGTTGAAAAAGAACTTCCGCGTGAAGGTGGATGATTCCGACAAGACTCCGGGCTTTAAGTTTGCAGAGGCTGAGATGCGCGGATATCCCATCCGTGTGGAAATCGGTCCCAAGGATATCGAGGCAGGGAAGTGTGTCATCTGTCGCCGCGATACCAGAGAAAAGTTAGAAGTTTCTCTGGATGAGCTGGAGACAAAAGTGGGTGAACTGATGGAGACCATCCAGAAGGAGATGCTGGAGAGAGCAAGAACTCACAGAAACGCTCATACCTATACTGCCGTTAATATGGAAGAGTTTGAGAAAATCTTTGCCGAGAAATCCGGCTTTGTATAGGCTATGTGGTGCGGTGAGCAGGAATGCGAAGATAAGATTAAAGAAAAGCTGGCTGTTACAAGCCGCTGCATGCCTTTTGAACAGGAGCACATTGCAGATACCTGTGTCTGCTGCGGAAAGCCTGCCAAAAAGATGGTATACTGGGGCAGAGCGTACTAAGTCGGAGCGTAAGTAACCGGCATGGAGAAAAAGGAATTCCTGCTGCTGACAAATATGGCATATGGTGCATCTAAGCCGGGATAGCACGATATATTCTTAATGCCGACTGTACGAGACGTCGGTGCTTAGCGAGCGTTTTTTGCTCGCTTATGCATCCGTTACGTCGAGTCCCAAGCGCAAGCGTGTCGGCAGAAGAATATATTGTGATAAGCCCGGCGCAAGGGAAGGATAAGCCCGGCGCAAGGGAAGGATAAGCCCGGCATAAAGGGAAGATAAGCCCGGATAAGGGGAAGATAAGCCCGGAGCGCAGAGGAGAATACAATGCTCAATCAGATAATTCCCATTCAGGCGGAAGGCTCTTTGCCTGAAACCGGATTAATTACCTATATTCAGGATCATTACGAAGAAATCAATATTGACAAAAGACCCCTGGTCCTGATCTGTCCGGGCGGAGCTTACGCTTATACATCTGTCAGGGAGGGGGAAGCCCTTGCCATGCAGTTTCTTGCTATGGGATATCATGCGGCAGTGTTGAAATACTCCTGTGCACCCGCCCGATATCCTGTTGCACTGACAGAGCTGGCAACGGCAATAGCGTTGATTCGGCAGCATGCTTTAGAATGGCATGTGGACCCCGAGGCTGTCATTGTACTTGGTTGCTCCGCGGGCGGACATCTTGCAGCGAGTCTGGGAGTGCTTTGGAAGGAAGACTTTCCGGCAAAAGCAGCGGGTATCGGGAGGGAAAACCGAAGTTTACTTCGCCCTGACGGCATGATACTCTGCTATCCTGTTATTACCTCCGGCGAATTTGCTCATCGGGGTTCCTTTGAAAACCTGCTGGGTGAAACAGAGGGAGAGAAAGAGCGTTTGAAGGACAAGGATAGCCTTCTGTGTAAGTTGTCTCTGGAAAACAGAGTGACATCGGAAACGCCTCCCACATTTATCTGGCATACCTTTACGGACGGCTCTGTGCCGGTGGAAAATTCACTGCTTTTTGTAAGTGCGCTGCGCAGGGCAGGAGTTCCCACGGAATTTCACATGTATCCCGAAGGGGGACATGGGCTGGGACTTGCCAATCGATTGACGGAGACGCGGGACGGCAGGGCCATTCAGGAGGAATGTACTTCATGGATTCCTCTGGTGCACACCTGGCTGGAAAGCAGATATGTAGTGCAGGATAAGAAAGACGGTTCAGATTCCGAAAGCTGACGGAGAGGTGGAAACCGTGAACGACAGAATTATTGAGATACCGAAATTCTACGGAAGTCTTTCGGGAATGCTGAGAAAATTTGACCGGTATGGGAGACAGGATTTTTTCAGGGGAAATACCCCGGAGGAACTGAAACAATGGCAACAGGCTTCCCGACAGACTTTGAGGGAGCTTATCGGCTGGAAACACATGGAAACCTGTGAGCTGCTTCCGCGCACGGAAGAGCGGATTATGCTGGAGAACGGTATAATCCGCGAAAAAGTAGTGATTCAGGTGGAGCCGGACACATGGATGCCTATGTATATACTGATTCCTCCCGAGGCGGAAAAAAAGAGCGGGGCGGGTGAAAAGCCGGATTGCTTTTTCTGCCTTCCCGGGCATCAGGGTGGCGGCAAGTACAGTGTGGCAGGCTGCTACGATATTCCGGCTGTAAAGGAAAAAATAGAGTTCTTTCATTATGATTACGGTATGCAGATGGCTAAACGCGGGTATGTGGCTATCTGTCCGGACTGCCGCGGTTTCGGAGAGCGCCGGGATGAAGCTCTCAGAAATCAGGAGGATGAGAGGGCTTTTCTGACTGGTACCTGTTTTCATCTGTCGCACATGGCGGAAGCGCTGGGCGAGACTGTCATCGGTATGTGTACCTGGGATGTAACCAGACTGATTGACTATGTGTATCAGAGAGGACAGTGGAATACGGATACTTTGGGAGTCATGGGATTTTCGGGGGGTGGGATGCAGACCCTCTGGGCATCTGCCCTGGACGAGAGAATCAGGAAAGTGATTATCAGCGGTTATCTGTACGGATATAAGGATTCCCTGTTGATTTTGAACGGCAATTGCAGCTGTAACTATGTGCCTCACCTCTGGGAACATTTTGATATGGGAGATATTGCCGCGCTGATTGCGCCCAGACCTCTTGCGGTACAGTCCTGCCGGAGCGACCATCTCAACGGACCCCGTGGTCTGGAGAATGTACTGGAACAGATGGAGACAGTGCGAAATGCGTATCTGTTGTATGGGGAAGAAAGGTATCCCTTTCATGACATAAGGGATGGGGAGCACTGCTGGCACGAGGAGATACTGGATGAATTACATCGTATTGGATTTGGAATGGAATCAGAGCAATAACGGTCCGGAGGAAGAAACGGCAGAATTGTTGTTTGAAGTCATTGAAATCGGGGCTGTAAAACTAAATGACGCAGGTGTCATGATTAGCGAATTCAGTCAGCTTGTAAAGCCTGAGGTATATCATGAAATGCATCAGATTACCAGCAAGTTGATTCATTTGCAGATGAAAGAGCTGGAGAGAGGGAAGCCGTTTACAGAGGTTGCGGAGGCTTTTCTGGACTGGTGCGGCTCTGAGGAGTACATGTTCTGTACCTGGGGCAGTCTGGACTTGACGGAGCTTCAACGTAACATGAAATTCTATAAAATGACACCATTGTCAGATGGACCGATTCCGTTTCTGGACGTACAGAAGCTGTTCAGCCTTGCCTTTGAGGACGGAAAGTCAAGGCGGGCCTTGGAATATGCTGTGGATATGATGGAGCTGGAAAAGGATATTCCCTTTCACCGCGCATTCAGTGATGCCTATTATACTGCAAAGCTTTTTAATCTGATTGTGGAGCAGCATCGGTCAGTACTGAAAAATGTATCCTATGATGTGTTTCATCCGCCGCTTACCCGGGAACAGGAGATAAAGATTCAATTTGACAATTATGCAAAATATATTTCCAGAGAATTTGACAATAAGACGCAAGCCTTTGCAGACCGGGAGGTCAGCTCCAGCAAGTGTTATCTGTGTCACAGAAATCTACGGAAGAAGCTGAAATGGTTTTCACCTAACGGGAGACATTATTATTGTCTGGCATACTGCGAAAAGCACGGCTATCTCAAGGGCAAAATCCGTATCCGCAGGTCTGACAGCGGAAAAATTTATGTGGTGAAGACCACAAAGCTTATCTCTGACGACGAGGCAGTCAAAATCAGGGAACGAAGCCTTCATACAAAGGAAATGAGAAAGAAGCATTCACAAAAACAGGGATTATGACTTAAAAGTCATAATCCTAAAATTTGTCTGGACGCTTTGCAGCTTTTTTACGTCTTTTTCTGTCTCTGCGCCAGGTTCTGCGATTGTTCTTGTGAGAAAATTCATAATTTTTCAAAAAAGCACGAATCAGCAGGATAATAAAAATAAATATCACAATGCCGAAAACAATACCCAAGACCTTAAGGATATTTACAAAAACAACCGGTTTATCAGCAGTTTCTTCTCGGGAAGCAGCTGTACTTTCGTCTGTGAAGGAATCGAAAATATAGCTGTCGCTGTCATCCAGAGTAAAATTGACACGGACAGATCCGATATTTGCACCGTGATAGGTATACCTGATGACAGCTGCCTGATCCGGGTTGCCGGTGTCATAGGAAATAGCGGAATCAACGTCCTCAAAGGAAGCGGTTCTCGGCAGAATGATGTAATCATCTTTATTTAAGGCTAAAAGCGACTGGGAACTTCCGAAGATGTCATTCCCGCTGTAAAACATATTTGAATCATCTATATTGTATTTCGTCTCTGCCTGTGAAACATTGACCTTGTCAAAATTGCTGAAGCCGTAGTTAAAGAGAGAAATAGTGTCTTCATACTGATAGGGAGCTTCATCCTTCATAACTACACAAATCAGTTTTAAACCGTCTTTTTCCGCGCAGGATACCAGACAGCTTCTGGCATCATCGGTATATCCTGTTTTGCAGCCCACCAGATATTCATAGGCATATTCGCCGCCGGGTATAATTTTCATCAAATTGACTTCCAGCTTTCCCTGAGGAAGTTTTTCCGTGGCGGGAAATTCCATGCGTCTTGTCAACGTAATTTTACAGAGCATCTCATTTGCAAAAAAGGCTCTGCCAATCATTGCCAGGTCGTAGGCGGTGGTGTAGTGGTTCTCGTCGGGCAACCCGTTTGGATTTGCAAAATGGGAGTTCAGGCAGCCCAGTTCACCGGCTCGTTCATTCATAATATCCGCAAATACAGACCAGTCGGTGGTGCCGGTGATATGCTCCGCGGTTGCAAAGCATACTTCGTTTGCTGAGCGGATAAGCATGGCATTCAGGCACTGCTCCATGGTGAGCTCCTGTCCTACATCCATGGCAATATGACTGCTGTCCCGTGGAGTATCGAAAACAGCATCGTGGGAGAATGTGACTATTTCATCCAAGTCGCAGCGCTCGCTTGCAATCAGAGCCGTCAGGATTTTTGTGGTACTTGCCGGATATTCTCTCTGATGTATATTTTTTTCGTAGAGAATGGTTCCTGTCTCCGCTTCGATGAGAATGGCGGAATCTGCCCCTACAACGGGACCGGCGGGCCAGTTAGGTACCTGATTGGATTCGATGGGTATAGCCCGTTGAATCTCCAGTCTCTCCTCGGGAGTCAGACGGTCAGCCAAAACCGTGTGCTCCTGAGACAGAAACATAGTCAGAGTACAAAATACCGCCGTCAGAGCCTTTATGAAGCTAGTCCGTTTATTTTTTCTAAATTGCTGCATGATATGACCTCATAGAAAAGAATTCCCTTTCAGTATACACAAGATGCAACTCATTGACAAGTTATGCAAGATAAAGTACAGTAAGGAAGGTGACAATTTACCGTGATACAGATGCTGTAGCTTTTGAGATTGCAGAGAATCGGAGGATAGTCATGAGACTGCGAAATATTACAGGTTCCCGGGAAGTGATTGCCGAAAGCCTTTACGTAGTTCAGGAAGCGGTACAGCCCCAGTGCCCCGGAACATGGAAAGAAATATTTGGAAATCAAAATCCGATTCATATTGAAATCGGAATGGGAAAGGGAAAATTTATTCATACTATGGCTAAGGAGCATCCCGAAATAAATTATGTGGGAATTGAAAAATATTCCAGTGTCCTGCTTCGTGCAATTCAGAAGATGGAGCAGGAGGAACTGCCGAATTTGAAATTTTTGCGCATGGATGCAGAGGATATTACAAAGGTGTTCGGCCCCGGTGAGGTAGATAAGATTTATCTGAATTTTTCCGATCCCTGGCCAAAGGACAGGCATGCCAAGCGCAGACTTCCCTCCAGGGAATTCCTTGCCCGCTATGATGTGATTCTGAAAAAAAACAGCAGGCTGGAATTTAAAACGGATAACAGGGAGTTGTTTGATTTTGCGGTGGAAGAACTGGAACCTGCCGGATGGAAAGCAGAAATGATTACCTATGATTTACACAGTGATTCTGTTTTGATGGAAACAAATGTCATGACGGAGTATGAAGAAAAATTTTCCGCAATGGGGAATCCTATTTGTAAATATGTAATTTATAGATAAAATACAAGTGATTTGGCGCCGAAAGCGCAGGAAAGGAGAAAATATGGAGTACAAATTTACAATCGACAATTTTGAGACTGAAGTTTTGAAGGCATCTATCCCTGTTCTGGTGGATTTTTATGCGGACTGGTGCGGTCCCTGTAAGATGATGGCGCCGGTAGTGGAAAAGATGGCAGAGGAGTTTGAAGGCAGAATTAAGGTGGGAAAGTGTAATGTGGATGAGAATATGCAGCTGGCACAGCAGTACAGAATCTCCAATATTCCCGCATTTATTGTTTTTAAGGATGGAAAGCCGGCGGAGTTTTTTGTAGGAGCAATGTCTACATCGGAGCTGAAAGGAAAGCTGGAGCAGGTTTTAAATTAAGATGAAAAAAGATGTGCTGGTTTATGAGGGAAAAAGAAGTCTGATAAGCATTTTCGGTGCTTTTCTCTATGCGGCGGGAATCAACCTGTTTGTAGTTCCGGCGGGACTGTATACAGGAGGAGTGATGGGTGTCTGTCAGGTCATCCGAACGATTTTTGCGGAGTTCTTTCATCTGGATTTCGGTAATCTGGATATAGCGGGTATTATTTACTATATCATCAATGTGCCCATCTTTATCATTGCATTCACGCGGCTTGGCAGAAAATTTTTTGCCAAAACGCTGATTACGGTTACCGCCATAACTGTGTTTATGTCGGTGATTCCGCCGGTGGTAATTGTGGAGGATGTTATGGCGGCCTGCATTGTGGGAGGAATTGTCTCCGGTGCCGGTGTGGGTATTCTGTTGCGCATGGGTTCCTCAGGCGGCGGAATGGACGTGGTCGGTGTGCTGCTGACCAAATGGAAGAGAGATTTCAGTGTGGGAAAGGTAAATCTTTTGGTGAACCTGGTACTGTACGGCACCTGTCTTTTCCTTTTCGATGTGGAGGTAGTGGTTTATTCCATTATCTACGCAGCCGTATATTCTGTGGCAATGGACAAGATGCATACTCAGAATATCAATGTGGAGGTCAACGTGATTACCAAAGCAGATACCACAGCCCTGGAAAAGGAAGTGTTTCAGGAGCTGGGCAGAGGGATTACAAAGTGGTCTGCTTTGGGAGCTTACACTTATGACCGTTCCCATGTGCTTTATATCATGCTTTCAAAGTATGAGGTCAATCAATTGAAAACCATTATTCATAAATACGATCCCAATGCCTTTATTGTGGTGAATGAGGGTGTCAGTGTAGACGGAAATTATTTGAAAAAGCTGTAAGGTCAAAGGATTGATGGGAAAGAATAAAAGAAAGACCCGGACGGTTTTGTGTGTATCACATAGCCTGTCAGGGTCTTTATTTTTAACGGTTATTTTTATCCTTCAGGGCTGCAGCCACAAAACCCTTAAACAGGGGATGAGGCCTGTTGGGACGGGACTTCAGTTCGGGATGCCCCTGAGTTGCCACATAGAAGGGATGTTCGGTTATCTCACACATTTCCACGATACGCCCGTCCGGTGAAGTACCGGAAAGCCGCAAGCCGTTTTCGGTGAGAGCAGCGCGGTAATCATTGTTGACCTCATAGCGGTGGCGGTGACGCTCATAAATCGTCTCCTCACCGTAAAGCTCATAGGCTCTGGACTCCTTATCCAGTACACAGGGATATGCACCCAGTCTCAGTGTCCCGCCGATATCCTCCACACCGTTCTGGTCCGGCATCAGGGCGATGACGGGATGGGTGGTGTTGGGGTCAAGCTCAATGCTGTGGGCATCGTTATAGCCCAGTACATTTCGGGCATACTCTACGATAGTGAGCTGCATGCCCAGACACAGGCCCAGCAGAGGCTTTTTATGTGTGCGGGCATAATTGATTGCCAGAATTTTTCCTTCGATTCCTCGGGAGCCGAAGCCGCCCGGTATCAGGATTCCGTGGACATCGGACAACAGCTCTTCCACATTATCGGGAGTTACCGTCTCGGAATCAATCCACTTGATATGAACGGTGGCATGGTTTGAAATTCCACCGTGTTTCAGGGCTTCCACAACGCTGATGTAGGCATCGTGGAGAGAAACGTATTTTCCTACCAGGGCAACCTGTACCTCATCGGTGGGATGGCGCAGGTCATCTACCATCTTCTCCCAATCCCGCAAATCGGGTTCGGGACATTCCAGATGCAGACATTCGCATACAGCCTGGGCAAGGTGCTCCTTCTCCATTGCCAGAGGAGCCTCGTAGAGATACTCGACATCCAGATTTTGCAGTACCCGGTTGCTGGGGACATTACAGAACAGAGCAATCTTGTCCTTGATGCCCTGATCCAGAGGATGTTCGCTGCGGCATACAATGATATCCGGCTGGATACCCATTCCCTGCAAATCCTTTACACTGGCCTGTGTGGGTTTGGTTTTCAGCTCCTGCGAAGCACTCAGGTAGGGAATCAGGGTTACATGTATTAAAATGGCATTTTCGTGTCCGACATCATGCTGGAACTGTCTGATGGATTCCAGAAAAGGCTGGCTCTCGATATCGCCTACGGTACCGCCCACTTCAATAATGGCGATGCGGGTATCCGGATCGGTAAAATTGCGGTAAAACCGACTCTTGATTTCGTTTGTAATATGAGGTATGACCTGTACGGTGCCGCCGCCGTAATCGCCGCGGCGCTCCTTCTGCAGTACGCTCCAATATACCTTGCCGGTGGTTACGTTTGAATTCTTGTCCAGACTCTCATCGATAAATCGCTCGTAGTGCCCCAAGTCCAGGTCTGTCTCCGCACCGTCATCGGTAACGAAAACCTCACCGTGCTGGATGGGATTCATGGTGCCGGGGTCAATGTTGATATAAGGGTCGAACTTCTGCATCGTCACCTTATATCCTCTTGCCTTTAAAAGTCTTCCTAATGATGCTGCGGTGATTCCTTTTCCCAGTCCGGAAACGACACCACCTGTGACGAATACGTATTTTACTGGCATACACTCCTCTTTTCTGCGTTGCGTAAATAGGTCTGCCCGGGTTCGGCAACGCTGGGAACACGGGCAGTTAATTGTATTGAAATGAATCAGTACCTTTTTTTGGCGGTTTGAACCGGTTCGCTGGTAAGATCAACGCCCAGTTTTTTGTATATCTTGATATCTACCTCGGAAAGCATTACCGAGGTGTGAACCTGGCATCCGCGAAGCTTGGGAAGCTGTTCCAGAGCGCGCTTGGCGTTGGGGTCTGTGACTGCGGCCAAAGACAGGGCAATCAATACTTCATCTGTATGCAGACGGGGATTTTTCCCGCCCAGATAGCGCACCTTTAAATCCTGAATGGGCTCAATGGCTGCGGGCTTAATCAGGTGGGTGTCATGCGCAATACCTGCCAGATGTTTCAGAGCATTCAGCAGCAGAGCGGCAGAAGCACCGAGGAAGTCCGAGGTCTTGGAAGTGATGATTTCTCCGTCGGGCAGCTCAATGGCCGCGGTGGGTACACCCAGTTTCTCGGCCCGCTCCTTACAGGCAACCGTCACCTTTCTGTCAGCGGTGGTAATCTTGGCCTGCTTCATCAGCAGCTCAATTTTATATACCTCGTTTTCGGTGGTCTCATCCTTCATCATTTTGTTCAAGCTGGTGTAGTAACGGCGGATAATTTCCATGTTGGAGGCTTCACAGCAGGCTTCGTCGTCTATAATGCAGTTTCCTGCCATGTTGACGCCCATATCGGTGGGTGACTTGTAGGGGTTTTGCCCGTAGATACCCTCGAAAATTGCATTGAGCACAGGGAAGATTTCAATGTCACGGTTGTAGTTGACGGCAGTTTTCCCATAGGCTTCCAGATGGAAGGGATCAATCATGTTCACATCGTTCAAATCGGCGGTTGCCGCTTCGTAAGCCAGATTGATGGGATGCTTCAAGGGGATATTCCAAATCGGGAAGGTCTCAAATTTTGCGTAACCGGCCTTGATTCCCCGCAGATTATCATGGTAGAGCTGGGACAGACAGGTAGCCATCTTTCCGCTGCCGGGGCCCGGTGCGGTAATGACAACCAGAGGCCTTGTGGTTTCGATGTAATCATTTTTACCATATCCGTTCTCGCTGACAATCAGCGGTACATTGGAAGGATATCCCTCGATGGTGTAATGGAGATATACCTTTATATTCTTCTTTTCCAGCTTTGCCTTAAACTGATTTGCGCTGTTTTGCCCCGAGTAATGGGTGATGACAACACTGCCCACATAGAGACCTTTTTGCTGAAATTCCTCCCGCAGGCGAAGCACATCCACATCGTAAGTAATTCCCAGATCGCCCCGGACCTTGTTCTTCTCTATATCGGTGGCACTGATGACGATAACGATTTCCGCATAATCGGAAAGCTGCATCAGCATACGGAGCTTTGAGTCGGGTGCAAAGCCCGGCAGGACACGGGCAGCATGATAATCGTCAAAAAGCTTTCCTCCGAATTCCAGATAGAGCTTGTCCCCAAACTGGTCGATGCGCTCCTTGATATGCTCTGATTGCATTTTTAAATATTTCTCGTTATCAAAGCCGATTTTCATACCCTTAACTCCTTGCCCAACGAAAGGCTATATCTTTTTTGTAAAAAATACTTATATATATTACCACAAATATCTCGGCGTTGGAATATGTAAAGTTTAGAAATCTTTAAGAGTTACCATGTTTTTTTCACATTTATGCTATTGATTTATCAATCTTTAATCTCTATAATAAAATAGATTCATTGTCACCAATGAAGCATAAACGATGTTTTGCAGAAAACAGAAATGGAGTTACTATGGACAATCAAACAAACCGGTATGATAACGGTGGAGGATATAACGACGGAAACCGTGGAAATATGCCCGGCGGAAATAACGGAAATAACGGAAACGGCGGGCGTGAGCCCCAGCGCCCGAGCGTGCTGATGTGGATACTTTGGGGAATATCCCTGTTGGTGTTTGTCGCACTGGTATGGAATCTGTTTTCCGGAAACGAGGTAGAGGGAAAGCAGGTTTCCTATACCCAGTTCCTACAGTATGTGGAGGAAGACCGTGTGGCACAGGTGACCGTGCATTCCACTAAGGATGCAACGGATTATATGGTGACCTTTACGCTGAAGGAAGAGAACGCGGATGAAAATGCCGAAGACAGGCAGCCTATAATGATTCCCGGTCTGGGATGGCAGAACTATCAGTCGACACCGGAATCATACTGTACCACCATTATGGAGAGCCAGGATGCCCTGATCGGCAGACTGGAGGCTCACGGTATTGAGGCGGAGCGGGTAATTGAGAGTGGTTCGATATGGCTGGAACTCTTTTTGACAGTTGTACTTCCCGTGCTGATTATGATTGTCTTTTTCAGCATCATGTTCCGAAAGATGGGCGGAAGCGGCGGACCCATGGGTGTGGGTAAAAATAATGCCAAGGTTTATGTACAGAAAGAAACAGGTGTTACCTTCAAGGATGTGGCAGGGGAGGACGAGGCGAAAGAGTCTCTTGTGGAGGTTGTGGATTTCCTTCATAATCCCGGGAAATACTCCAAGATTGGTGCAAAGCTGCCCAAGGGTGCACTGCTGGTGGGACCTCCCGGAACGGGCAAGACTCTGTTGGCAAAGGCTGTGGCAGGAGAAGCCCATGTTCCTTTTTTCTCTTTGACAGGCTCCGATTTTATTGAGCTTTATGTGGGTGTGGGTGCAAGCCGTGTACGTGATTTGTTCAGGGAGGCAACCAAGAATGCCCCCTGCATTATCTTTATCGATGAGATAGACGCTATCGGACGGAGCCGTGATTCCAAGTACGGCGGCGGAAACGAGGAACGGGAACAGACGCTGAACCAGTTGTTGTCCGAGATGGACGGTTTTGACAGTTCCAAGGGTATTTTGATTTTGGGCGCAACAAACAGACCGGAGATTCTGGACAAAGCCCTTCTGCGTCCCGGACGTTTTGACAGAAGAATTATTGTGGATAAGCCTGATTTAAAAGGGCGTGTGGAAATCCTGAAGGTTCACTCCAAGGACGTGAAGATGGATGAGACGGTAGATTTGGATGCCATTGCACTGGCGACCAGCGGCGCCGTAGGTTCGGATTTGGCAAACATGATTAACGAAGCTGCCATCAATGCGGTCAAGGAAGGCAGGGAGTATGTCTGCCAGAAGGATTTGTTTGATGCTGTTGAAGTGGTTCTGGTTGGTAAGGAGAAGAAGGACCGCATCATGAGTAAGGAGGAGAGGAGAATCGTCTCCTACCATGAGGTGGGGCATGCGCTGATCAGCGCACTTCAAAAGAATTCGGAGCCTGTGCAGAAAATTACCATCGTTCCCCGTACCATGGGTGCTCTGGGCTATGTCATGCACGTGCCGGAGGAGGAAAAATACCTGAATACAGAGGCGGAGCTGAGGGATATGCTGGTCAGCCTTGTGGGCGGACGTGCGGCGGAGGAGGTTGTGTTTGACACAGTTACCACCGGCGCTGCCAACGATATCGAGAGAGCTACGGATATCGCCCGCAACATGGTAACCCGATACGGAATGAGCAAGCGGTTCGGCCTGGTGGGACTGGCAACGGTGGAAAGCCAGTATCTGGAAGGCAGGACGGCGTTGAACTGCAGCGATACCACGGCGGCGGAGATAGATGCGGAGGTCGTGGAAATTCTCAAAGAGAGCTATGAGAAGGCACTGGCTATGCTGCGAGAAAACAGGGATGTAATGGACAAACTGGCTGAATTCCTGATTGAAAAGGAAACCATAACCGGCAAGGAGTTTATGGAAATATACCGGCGGGAGAAGGGAATTCCCGAGCCCGAGGAGAAGAAGGATGAGACAACAGCGGAAAAGAAGGTTTCCGTGGAGGAAGCGGTGGTGACACCCGAGCCGGTAGAGGTGCCTGAGCCTGTGAAGGTACCGGAGAATGCAGGGAGTGTGCAGATGCAACCGGCGGAGGATACCGGAAAACAGGAGGAAAATTCGGAAACGCCAGCTGCGAAGTCGGATGCCATGGGACAGTCAGAGACACAGCCTACTGAGAATCGGGAGGTACAGCCTGCGGAAAAGCCTGAGGAGGCGCCGGCGGACAACCGCCCCAAGGGACGTTTTTCCAACGGAAGAATAGATTAAGTGAAAGTGAGAAGGAAGCTTTGCACCGGCTGCGGAGCTTCCTTTTTCGGCTGAAACATTTTTACAGTGAGGAACCCTAATGTTCAATTTTGAAGAAGAATTAAAAAAGCTTCCGAAAGAGCCGGGAGTCTACATTATGAGAGATGACAAGGATGTCATATTGTATGTGGGCAAGGCTGTAAACCTGCATAACCGTGTGCGTTCCTATTTCCGTGAGAACATCGGAAGGGGGCCTGCCATCGATAAGATGGTAACCCTGATTGCCCGCTTTGAGTATATTGTCACGGACTCGGAATTGGAGGCCCTGGTTTTGGAGAATAACCTGATTAAGGAGTATTCTCCAAAGTATAATACCCTCTTGAAGGATGACAAAACCTATCCCTATATCAAGGTGACTGTGGGGGAGGATTTCCCCAGAATCCTCTTTTCCCGCACCATGAAAAAGGACAAGTCCAAGTACTTCGGACCCTACAGCAGTGCCGCAGCGGTAAAGGATACCATTGAACTGTTGAATAAATTGTATTGTCTCCGCACGTGTAACCGTACTCTGCCCAGAGACATCGGGCTGGAGCGTCCCTGTCTCAATTACCATATCAAGCAATGTCTGGCTCCCTGCCAGGGATATGTGGATAAGGAGCAGTACAGGGAGCAGGTAAATCAGGCGCTGGATTTTCTGAACGGTAATTACAACACCATTTTAAAGGATTTGGAGGGGAAGATGAAGGCGGCAGCGGAGGCGTTGGATTTTGAAGCCGCAGCGGGCTTCCGCGATTTGTATAACAGTGTCAAGCAGGTTTCCCAGAAGCAGAAGATTACCGACAGCGTGGGTGAAGATAAGGATATTATCGCTTTATATCAGGATGAAGCGGAGGCTGTTGTACAGGTGTTCTTTGTCCGGGACGGCAAACTGATCGGAAGAGAGCATTATTATATGACACATGTGTCAGACAAAAACAAGTCCGCAATTTTGGAAGATTTTGTGAAACAATTCTATGCCGGAACCCCATTTATTCCCAGAGAACTGATGCTTCAGTATGAAATAGAGGATGGGGAATTGATTGAGAAATGGCTTTCCCAGCGAAAGGGAAGCCGGGTTTACCTTCGCGTGCCGAAAATCGGTTCCAAGGAGAAGCTGGTAGAGCTGGCCGCCCAGAATGCGAAGCATATACTGGAGCAGGACAGGGAGCGGCTGAAACGCGAAGAGGGACGTACCATCGGCGCAGTAAAGGAAATTGCGGATATTCTGGGAGTGGAGCATATTGAGAGAATGGAGGCCTTTGATATCTCCAACATCAACGGCTTTGAGAATGTGGGTTCCATGATTGTGTTTGAAAAGGGAAAACCCAAGCCCAGCGACTATCGGAAATTCCGTATCAGGACGGTATCCGGGCCCGATGACTACGCCTGTATGCGCGAGGTGCTGACAAGGCGTTTTACCCACGGCATGGAGGAGAGAGCGGAGTTGGAGGAAAAGGACATGGAAAATGAGTACGGCAGCTTCACAAAGTTTCCTGATCTTCTCATGATGGACGGAGGCCGCGGGCAGGTGAATATAGCGCTGTCCGTACTGGAGGAGCTGGGTATCCACATTCCGGTGTGCGGTATGGTAAAAGATGATAATCACCGCACAAGAGGTTTGTACTTTAACAATGTGGAACTGCCCATAGACACTCACTCTGAGGGCTTCAAGCTGATTACAAGAGTGCAGGATGAAGCTCACCGCTTTGCCATTGAGTACCACCGTTCCCTACGCAGCAAGGCGCAGGTGAAGTCTGTGCTGGATGACATTCCCGGTGTAGGGTCTGCCAGGAGAAAGGCATTGATGCGGCATTTTAAGTCCATCGGGGATATTAAGAATGCCACCGTGGAGGAACTTCTGGAAATTCCGGAGTTGAACAGGAATGTGGCGGAGGAAATCTTTAAGTTTTTTCAAAAAAAGGGCTGACATGGCACGTTTCGCCCTCTTTGCCTATAGAAATGGCTGTGTTGTTTTTTTCACATTTTGCATAAAAAGAAAAGCTCAAACTTCACATAAAGGCCGGGGTGTGGTATGATATTCATGAATATTGTGCGCAGGGATTACAGAATTCAGGCATGCGCAGGTTATGAATACACGGCAGGAGAACTGCAGAAATGAGGAAGCTATGGAATATGTTGCATTGACCCGTTTGATAGAAAAAATGAAGCTGGACAATCTGACTCCGGAGATTCCGGTTAAGGGGATTAAGCTGACGCAGCCCGATATCAATCGTCCCGCACTGCAGATGGCGGGTTATCTGAAACACTTTGAAGCCACCCGCCTTCAGGTTGTAGGCTTTGTGGAATCCAGCTATTTTAATGATTTGGAGGAGTGCAGAAAAAGAGAAGTGTGTGACGAACTCATGAGCTATGATGTACCTGCGTTCGTGTTCTGCCGTGAACTGCAGCCGGACCCCATTTTCATGGAGGAGGCAATCGCACACAGAATTCCCATATTATCTACCAAAAAGACCACATCCTCCTTCATGGCGGAGGCTATCAGATGGCTGAATGTGAAGCTTGCGCCCTGTATCTCCGTGCACGGAGTCTTGGTGGATGTTTACGGCGAAGGTGTCCTGATTACAGGTGAGAGCGGTATCGGTAAATCCGAGGCTGCGCTGGAACTGGTAAAGCGCGGACACCGTCTGGTGACAGATGATGTGGTGGAGCTGAGAAAGGTCAGCGATGATACACTGATCGGTTCCGCACCGGATGTGACGAAGCATCTGATCGAACTGAGAGGTATCGGTATTGTGGATATCAAGGCATTGTTCGGTGCCTCCTCCGTAAAAGATACTCAGTCTGTGGATTTGGTTATCAAGCTGGAGGACTGGGACAAGGATAAGGAGTACGACAGACTGGGCCTTGAGGAAACCTATACAGAGTATCTGGGAAACAAGATTGTTTGCCACAATATTCCCATCCGTCCCGGACGTAATCTGGCGATTATCTGCGAGTCCGCAGCTGTAAACCACCGTCAGAAGAAAATGGGCTATAATGCAGCACAGGAGCTGTATGCAAGAGTGCAGAACTCTCTGGCAAAAAGGCGGGATGAAGAGGAAGAGGAATAAAACAGCCGGAGAGGCGAAAAATTGGGAGAGAGGATAAAAGAGATGGGAAAAAAGTATGCGTTTGGTGTGGACATCGGGGGAACTACCGTAAAAATCGGATTGTTTGACAAAGAGGGATGTGTTCTGGATAAGTGGGAAATTCCCACCAACAAGGACAATGACGGAGATTCCATTCTGCCGGATGTGGCAGAGAGCCTTCTGGAAAAGATGAAGGAAAAGGGAATCGATGAGGATGACCTTGCAGGAATCGGTGTGGGCGCTCCGGGCGCGGTGGATGAAGAGGGCACGCTGGTAGGCGGAGCCGTGAATATCGGATGGAAGCCTTTTAACATACCGAAGGTTTTAAATGCATATATTAATGTACCGGTAAAGGCGGCAAACGATGCCAATGCGGCAGCTTTCGGCGAGATGTGGCAGGGCGGAGGCAAGGGCTATACCAGTATGGTGGCCGTTACACTGGGAACAGGCGTAGGCGGAGGCATCATTATTAACGGCAATATTTTGACGGGTGCTACCGGAGCAGGCGGAGAAATCGGACATATTCATATTGAAGATAATGAGACCGAGGAATGCGGATGCAAGAACAAGGGCTGTCTGGAGCAGTACGCTTCCGCAACGGGGATTGTGAGACTGGCAAAGAGGCGCCTTGCAAAGGATGATAAGCCCAGCGTACTGAGAGAGGGAACTCTGTCAGCAAAGAGTGTCTTTGACGCAGTGAAAGCAGGAGACGAGGTTGCCATCCAGATTGCTGAGCAGTTTGGAGAGTATCTGGGCAAAGGACTTGCTGCGGTGGCCGGGGTGGTGAATCCGGAGGTTTTCGTTATCGGCGGCGGTGTTTCCAAGGCGGGAGAAATTTTGATTTCTTATGTGGAGCCCTATTTTCAAAAGTATGCTTTCCAGCAATGCCGCGGAGCAAAATTTGCTCTTGCAAAGTTGGGAAATGATGCCGGTATTTTCGGAGCAGCGGGATTAATACTCAGATAGGCAGGTTATAGATAATTAAATGATTAGTGAAGCAGTGATTCAGGCATTAAAGAAATTTGTACCGGAAGAAAATATCTGCTTACAGGAACCAATGGCAGGTCATACCACCTTTCGTATAGGAGGACCTGCCGATTGTTTCCTGCAACCGGAAAATGAAGAACAGTTGATTCAGGTACAGAGATATCTGAGTAAAGTGGGGATTCCTTTTTTTGTCCTGGGAAACGGCAGCAATCTTCTGGTCAGCGA
The DNA here is from genome assembly GCA_016303085.1 of Acetatifactor sp. Lineage (GTDB taxonomy): Bacteria > Bacillota > Clostridia > Lachnospirales > Lachnospiraceae > Acetatifactor. The sequence continues at coordinate 4,847 of JAEDMI010000013.1, read as the reverse complement.
CGGAGGCTATCGCGGAGTCATTATTCAAATCGGACGGAAAATGAGCAGAATAGAGGTGGAAGGCTGTATCATTAAGGCTCAGGCGGGAGCACCTTTGGCGCAGGTGGCGAAGACGGCCATGGAGTATGGTCTGACGGGGCTTGAGTTTGCATCCGGGATTCCGGGAACCGTGGGCGGCGGCGTAGTGATGAATGCAGGCGCCTATGACGGTGAACTGAGCCGGGTTGTTGTACGGGTAAATGCGGTAAACAGTGAAGGTGAAAGCATGGAACTGGACAACGAAACAATGGAGTTCGGTTATCGCACAAGTGCCGTCAAAAATTCTTCTCTCACGGTGACGGAGGTAATCTTCGGGTTAGAGAAGGGGGACAGAGAACAGATTAGGGCCAAGATGGATGATTTTGCCGCCAGAAGGCGGGAAAAGCAGCCGTTGGAATATCCCAGTGCAGGCAGCACTTTCAAGCGACCGGAGGGATATTTTGCAGGTAAACTTATCATGGAAGCAGGTCTGCGCGGTTATCAGTGCGGCGGAGCGAGAGTGTCCGACAAACACTGCGGTTTTGTCATCAATACCGGCGGGGCTACGGCAGAGGATGTTCGGGATGTTATTCATGAAGTGCAGGAACAGGTAAAGGATAAGTTTCATGTGACGTTGGAGACAGAGGTTATATTTTTGGGCTGGGAGAAGAACAGATGAGATTTGTGATAGTTACGGGTATGAGTGGCGGAGGAAAGAGTACCGCACTGAAAATGCTGGAGGATGCGGGGTTTTACTGTGTAGATAATCTCCCCGTCTCCCTCATTGAGAAATTTGTGGAGTTAATCTCCATGCCCAACAGTGAAATCAGTAAGGTGGCTTTGGGGCTGGATGTACGCTCGGATCAGTCCTTTGAGGACACTACCAGAATCTTGGAGCAGCTGAAGAAGAAGGGCTATAAATTTGAAATCCTTTTCATGGATGCGGGTGAAAGTGTCCTGATAAAGAGATATAAGGAGACAAGACGCATCCATCCGTTGGCGGCGGACGGCAGAGTGGAGGACGGTGTCAGGACGGAGCGTAAGGTGCTTGAAAATGTAAGGCGCAGCGCCGATTATGTTATCGATACCACTAACCTCCTGACAAGAGAACTGAAGGAAGAGCTTGACCGAATTTTTGTGGAGAACGGTGAATATAATAGTCTCATGGTAACGGTTATGTCTTTTGGTTTTAAGTATGGCATTCCGGCAGATGCGGATTTGGTGTTTGATGTGAGATTCCTTCCAAATCCCTTTTACATTGACGAATTGAAGGAAAAGACCGGAAATGACAAGGAGGTTCAGGATTATGTAATGAATCATGAGGAATCGGAAACCTTCATGAACAAGCTGACGGATATGATACAGTTTCTGATTCCAAACTATGTGAAGGAAGGGAAATACCGTCTGGTGGTTGCCATCGGGTGTACCGGAGGAAAGCACAGGAGTGTTACGCTTGCCAACGAATTGTACAAGCGTATGAAGGACAAGGGTAATTACGGTATAAAACTTTATCACCGTGATGTGGGCAACAGTAGTGTTTAACGCGAAAGGGCAGGACAATGTCATTTTCAGGCGAAGTAAAGGAAGAACTGGCGAAGCATATCAGCTCAGCGAGGCACTGCCAGATTGCAGAACTGGCAGCAATTATGAACTTTTGCGGACAGTACGGAAGGGATGAAAAGGGGAATTATACCATCGGATTTCAGACCGAGAATGAGGCTGTCGTCAGAAAAGGCTTTACATTATTGAAAAAAACATATAATATAGAAGCTGATTCTGTGCTGAATGAAGCAGACATGCAGGGTATTTTGCAAAAGGTCGGTAATTTGGAGGAGCCGGTGAGCCGGTTGCTGATTAAGAACGCCTGTTGCAAGAGAGCTTTTTTACGGGGAGCTTTTTTAAGTATAGGCTCAATGAGCGATCCCCTGAAGGGCTACCATCTGGAATTTGACTGTACGGATGAAAGAAAAGCCCGACAGCTTCAGGAGGTCATGGAAGCATTTGACATCGAGTCCAAGATAATCTTGCGCAAGAAGTATTATGTGGTATACCTGAAGGAAGGATCGGGAATCGTAGATTTATTGAATGTCTGCGAGGCTCCGGTATCCCTGATGAATTTGGAGAACCTCCGTATTCTGAAAGAGATGAGAAATTCCGTGAACAGAAGGGTCAACTGTGAAACTGCCAATATTGCGAAAACTGTGAATGCAGCCGCAAGACAGGTGGAGGACATAGAGTTTTTGAGGGTTCACTATGGGTTTCAGAATCTTCCGGAAGCCTTGCGTGAGATGGCTGAGATTCGACTGGAAAATCCTGATGCACCGTTAAAGGAGTTGGGAGAGTATTTTCATCCTCCTATCGGGAAATCGGGAGTCAATCATAGATTGCGCAAGCTCAGTCAGCTTGCCGAAAAAGTAAGGGGACAATAAGAGCCCAAAAGAGGAGGAAAATTATGACAAAAAGGAGTGTTCAGATTAATCTGAAGAATGGTCTTGAAGCCAGCCCGGTGGCGCTGCTGGTACAGGAAGCCAGCAAGTACGAGAGCACCATCTACATCCAGGCAGGTGACAAGAGAGTAAATGCCAAAAGTATCATGGGCATGATGAGCTTAGGACTTGACAACGGAGAAGAGTTGGAGGTTTCCGCAAATGGCACCGATGAGTTGGCTGCCGTGGAGGGAATTGAGAATTTCCTCAGTGGGAAAGAGGCATAATCGGGAAAATACTGAAATTCACGGGAGGCGGAATCAATGTATGGCGTTGATTCTGCCTCTTGTATCAAATAGAGAAAACGATTTCGTATGAACAGAGGTGCAATATGGGGAAAAAACTTCTTTTCGTATATAACCCAAAAGCGGGGAAGGCACAGATCAGAAACAAATTGGCCGACATCCTGAATGTATTCGCAGAGGCGGAGTATGAAATTACCGTCGCTCCTACCCGGAGACACGGTGATGCCAGACGGATTGTGGAAAATCGTTCCCGGGATTACGAGTTGGTAGTGTGCAGTGGCGGGGACGGAACTCTGGATGAGGCGGTAACGGGAATGATAGAGAGCGGATTCCGCACTCCTATCGGCTATATCCCTGCGGGAAGCACAAACGACTTCGGCGGCAGTCTCTCTCTGCCTAAAAATATGGTACGGGCAGCGGAGATTGCCGTAAAAGGAAGGAATTTTCCCTGTGATATCGGTGCCTTCAACAAGGATGTGTTTGTCTATATTGCAGCTTTTGGCCTTTTTACGGATGTGTCTTACGAGACAGCGCAGGATGTCAAAAATGTGCTGGGGCATATGGCTTATCTGCTGGAGGGGATGAAACGGCTGTCTGCGGTGCGTTCTTTTCCCATGAGAGTGGAATATGAGGGCAATATCATTGTAGATGACTTTATCTTCGGTATGATTACGAACTCCGTTTCGGTAGGAGGGTTTAAAAACATTACGGGAAAGAATGTGCAGCTGGACGACGGGGTGTTTGAGGTGACATTGATTAAAAGACCCAGGAATCCCGTTGAACTGAACAATATTATGATATCTCTTCTGAACAGGGATATCGATACAAATGCCATGTACTGTTTCCGCACATCCCGGCTGATTCTGGAATCTCTTGAACCGGTAGCCTGGACATTGGATGGCGAAAACGGAGGCAGCCATAAAAAGGTGGAAATCAGGAATATCTGTAAGGGAATTGATATCAGGGTATGATAATTTAAGGACTTGATAATTTTTTGACAATATATCTTCCCTTTTGGGGAAAATTGTGATATATTTAACACGGATGCAATTATTCGTCGTGGGAGGGATTCTTACAGATTCAGGAGAAGCCGCTGCGGCAGAATAATGAAGATAAAAGAAAAGATAAAACGGAGGTAAGTAACATGTTAGTTTCTGCAACAGAAATGCTGAAAAAAGCAAAAGCAGGCCATTATGCGGTAGGCCAGTTCAACATCAACAACCTGGAGTGGACAAAGGCAATTCTTTTGACCGCAAAGGAGAACAGATCTCCCGTCATCCTTGGTGTTTCCGAGGGCGCAGGTAAGTACATGGGCGGCTATGACGTGGTTGTAGGCATGGTGAACGGACTGCTGAAGGACCTTGATATTGATGTTCCCGTAGCACTTCATCTTGACCATGGTACTTTTGAAGGCTGTTACAAGTGCATCGAGGCAGGCTTCTCTTCCATCATGTTCGACGGTTCCCATTATCCTATTGATGAGAACATTGCAAAGACTACCGAGCTGGTTAAGGTTGCTCACGGCAAGGGAATGTCCATCGAAGCTGAGGTTGGTTCCATCGGCGGAGAGGAAGACGGCGTTGTAGGTATGGGTGAATGCGCAGACCCCAACGAGTGTAAGCAGATTGCGGATTTGGGTGTAGATTTCCTGGCAGCAGGTATCGGAAACATTCACGGTAAGTATCCCGCAAACTGGAAGGGATTGAGCTTTGAGACTCTGGATGCCGTACAGCAGAAGACCGGCGAGCTTCCTCTGGTTCTCCACGGCGGTACCGGAATTCCCGCTGATATGATTAAGAAGGCTATTACTCTGGGCGTTGCTAAGATTAATGTAAACACCGAGTGCCAGCTGGCATTTGCCGAAGCTACCCGTAAGTATGTTGAGGCAGGCAAGGATTTGGAAGGTAAAGGCTTCGACCCCCGTAAGCTTCTGGCTCCCGGCTTTGAGGCTATCAAGGCTACCGTTAAGGAGAAGATGGAGCTGTTTGGTTCCGTTGGAAGAGCATAAGATTTATTTGATTGATATGGAACATGTCGGAGCCGGCACTGCATACTGCAGCGCCGGCTCCGGTTTTGTTTATATAAGCTTTTACCTTGT
>JAEDMI010000200.1 GCA_016303085.1 Acetatifactor sp. | reverse complement strand
ACTCAAAGTCATAGTAAAAACCATTGTCAATGGCAGGGCCAATGGCACATTTACTCTCCGGGTAAAGACGCTTTACTGCCTGAGCCAGCACATGTGCCGTGGTGTGCCAGAATGCCTCCTTACCTCCCTGTTCCTCAAAACTCATTTCCTCAGCTTCTCCGTTTCTGTAAATCACTTTCATTTCTTATGTCTCCTTTCCGGCATTCATACATGCCTGTGCAATTTTTTCACATAAGAAAAGCACCCGCAAGTACACGTTTCAAACGTATACTTAAGGGTGCGTTCAGCACGGTTCCACCTTAACTTTTCACTTCGGATTCCTGTAAATCCTATCCTTTAACGCAGGCATACGGCAACGCTTAACGGCAACTGCTTTCGGCATTGCGGCTTGGGAATGGTTTTCGTAAACGTTCCACATAAGCGGCTTCCACCGTTCACCGCTCTCTCTGGCTGTTTCCCGCAAACTACTCTTTTCCGTCATCGCTTTTCTTATGTTTGAATGTATGTTAGCACAAAAAAAGCGGAAATGTCAACTGTATTCATAAAAGCGTCTGCTTCTCATCCTCCGCTTTGCGGCTCACCCTTATTTCTGCTACAGACCATATTCCGCAAGCAGCTGATTTTGATATTCTTTGTCCGTAACTGTTCTGGCTATCTCATCGCTGCGTCCGTCGCCTATCAGATGGTTGATGAGCTCACTCATACGCTCCATTCCTTGTGCCATTCCCTGTGCCATTCCGGCTTCTCGTCCTCTGTTTTCATATTTATCCAACAATTCACACATACTGATACCTCCAGTCCTCTCTTTTTCTTCCTGTAAATCAGGAAAAATTTCTTCATATCTGTCATCTCCGGTCAACGCCTTCAACATCCTCAATACCTCTTTCAGATGCTGTATCTTCTGTCCGGAGGGAACATAATTCTTTCCCTCTGCCAGATAATCCACGATAATACGCATATCGCTGTGAAAGCGTTCTCTCACTTTTTCGGACAGATGTGCCATCTCATACACGTTCAGACGGATATTATCTATATATTCCTTCTGCTCAGCACCACAGTCGAACAGCTGATGCAGGCTTGCAGGTGCCTTCCAACGGCCCTTCCCCCAGAAAAGCAGGATACTCACAAAGGGAAATACTTTCCCTCCTTCGTACCTTTCCCGATATACTGCCCCTTCGTAACCTGCCTTTCGCAAAACCGTCCTGCGCTTTACTTTGCTCTCATTCTCCAAAGTATATTGTATTCTAATTTTGCCCCTGTCCATTTCATACTTACTTACATCATGGAATTGATTCCGCAGTCTCCCGTGATTTGAAGGATACAATGTCTCCGTCGGAGCCGGCAGAAGATTCTCTGCGGCAACCGTCTGCTTCCCCTGATAAATCAGCGCATTTACGACGTCAGCAAACACATCCGGATAAAATTCCAGACTTTTTTCCGTTAAGTCTTTTTGTGCCATCTATTCTTCCTTTCTTTTGTTTACAGGAAGAACAGCTCTCCCTGCCTTTTTAGGGTGATTCAGCAAGGATTTGAAATACTTCGATAATTCTTTAGATGTAGAAATCAGATAATCAGAATTTTAAAATCTTTGCTTATCATAATGGTAGCACGATATTTTTAAAACGCAAGGTATTTTTCTAACTAATTTCAATCCTAAAAAACACATCATGTTGCTATAATATGCTGAGCGGTTTGAAATATGGATTTTTCTTGCAACCTGCTCCACTCCCTGTAGCAGCGAATCCCTGCTTTCCTCTGATTTTTTTGTTTGCTTTATTTCGCCGTCTGTACTATATTTGATTTATGTGTTTTCAAATACCAAAAGAAATAACGCAGTTTATTCGGGAGGCAGTTTGACTATGGCGATTGAAAAGGTAAAGGAATACTTTAAAAAATATGATATGGAGAATCGGGTGCTGGAATTTGATGTCTCCAGCGCAACGGTTGAACTGGCAGCGGAAGCGCTGCACTGTGAGCCCTGCAGAATTGCAAAATCTCTTTCCTTTCAGGTAAACGGCAACCCGATTTTGGTGGTAGCTGCCGGAGATGTCAAGGTCGACAATGCAAAGTACAAAGCAAAGTTCGGAACAAAGGCGAAGATGCTGACTGTGGAAGAGGTGGAAGCCATGATAGGTCACGCTGTAGGCGGTGTCTGCCCCTTCGCGGTAAACGAAGGGGTTACCGTCTATCTGGACGAATCCTTAAAAAGATTTCAGACTGTCTTTCCCGCCTGCGGAAGCAGTAACAGCGCAATCGAACTGACCATCCCGGAACTGGAGAAATACTCCGCCTTCACGGAATGGGTAGATGTCTGCAAGGGTTGGCAAAATTAAAGGCTCTCCCATATCCTATCAAACAGAGGCTTCACCCAACGATACTGTCCGTCATCCTCGTACCCTCTGTAGGTGACCTCCGTCATCATGGTGAGATATAATAAGATGTCGTACCAGCAGATTCGCCTCAGTTGACTTGCAGACAATTCCTTTATCCCAAATCCTTTCAAAAAATCCTCATGTCTGTTGTGGAACCGGAACCTGTCATCCATCAAGGGCTCTCCCCACATTGCTCTCTCCCAGTCAATAATGCCTGACACATGTCCGTTCTTCACAAAAATATTTCCTTCCCACATGTCCCAATGAACCAGAGAGGGCACCTTGACTTCACCGAAAATATCTCTGTCCTGTTCCAATTTTGTCAAAATTCTTTCCTTCGGAACTCCAATGATGACATTCCTCTTTTCGGCATCATCAAGCACGTTTTTTATTAGAAAATACACAAAATCATATAAGGTATCAAATTTATGGCTGTCATCCCCCAGCAATCCGAATTTCTCCCCCTGTACCTTTGACAGCTTGCTCTGTAGCTTTCCTACCTCCACCCGCAAGGCGGAATTTGTTTCCTCATCCAGAGTAGCTTTGACAAAGTTCCAGCTTGCTCCCTCCATGTTTTCCATGAAAAAGTAATCTCCGGCACAAAGTTCTCTTGTAGTATCATATCGATAGACCCTCGCAACCTTGATATCCGTCTTTTCTGCCACCAGCTCCATAGCCCGCACTTCTGCCTCCATGAGATTAATTTCATTCGACATAAATCCTTCTCTGTCCGGAGATGCAATTTTCAGCACTGTGGAAAAGCCGTCTTCATATTGCAGCCTGTAGGCTGCATTGCACATGCCTTCCGTCAGCTCTGTAATCTGCGGCTTTTTCCTTTCCGGAAAAGCCGCTTTTGCCATGGTTAATATGGTCTCTTCCGATTGTTTATTTTTTGTTATCCCCATTATTATCTTATTCCTCCAAACTTTCCGCTATCCTTTTTGTCAGCTTTCGAAAGCGTTCGTCTCCCCGCATCGACTCAAAACAGTCATCCTTTTCCGGCCGGTAAGATTAGTATAAAAGAACTTCCCCACCTTGGCAATGGAGGGGAAGTAAAACACCGGGAAAATTTTCTTAATCGTCAGGAAAGCCGGTTATTCAACCACCAGCACAGCCACCGAGTACTCCGGCAGTGTCAGAATCTGTCCCTCCACAGTCACGGGAGTCTCCCCGGATACCAGAGTTGCCTCCAGCATTTCCGTATTCAGCACTGTTCCGTCAGCCAGAGTTTTGTCGCTCAGGTTCACGGTCTTTACCTCCCGGGAAATATTGTAGAGGAGAATCACCCGCTCACCCTCATAGCTCTTTGACAGGGCACTCAGTTCCTTGTCCGAAAGCTCACTGATTTGCTCCGTGGTTCCCTTGCGGATAGAAGGGAATTGGTTGCGCAGGCGAATCAGATTCTTGTAATAGGTGTAAATCGAAGAAGCATCTTCCATCTGCTCATCCAGCGCCGGATAATTCTGGGTGATATTTCCGTCCGCATTGGCAGGCCCCCTGCACATACCTTCGGCTTCCTTATCCGTTGTCCAGCGCATGCCAAGACGCTTGTTCTCATCCTTTCCGCTGCCCAGCATACCGATTTCGTCTCCGTAATACAAAAACGCATTACCACTCATAGTCATATTCAGCGCAGCTGCCATCTTTATCTGCTGCTCCGCCACAGCCCCGGAATAATAGCCTGCGGAGCGGTCCATATCATGGTTGCTGTAAAAAGGAGCATTGATATAGTCAGGATTCTGCTCCGCAAAACGCTGCTCCCCTCTGGTCACAAATACGCCGTAATCGCTGGCCAACTTTTGTCCCGTAACAAATTTACTGATGTTTCCGGTGCTGTCCGCAAAAGAAAAATCAAAAAGACTGTCTATTCCGCTGGCATAATATTTCGCATAATCCGGTTGGGATGTCCATGCCTCACCCACCAGATAAGCGTCGGGCTTGATTTCCTTCACCATATCATTAAACCAGGTCAGGATTTCCACATTTGCCTCAATGTCATCGCTCACAAACTCCTTCACCGCGTCCAAACGGAAACCCGCAACCCCTTTGTCCAACCAGAATTTACATATCTCCTCAAACTCGGTGCGGACATTTTCATTGTATAGATTCAAATCCGGCATCTCAGACCAGAAACCGGCCTCATAATACCAGTCTGTGTCTC
>JAEDMI010000199.1 GCA_016303085.1 Acetatifactor sp. | reverse complement strand
AAATGCTGAGAAGGATGAAGGCATTGGATGATTCCAGGCAGGAGTTCGTGGCAAATGTGTCCCATGAACTGAAGACACCCATGACCTCCATCAAGGTGTTGGCGGATTCGCTGTTGGCGCAGGAGGATGCCCCGGCGGAGCTGTACAGAGAGTTCATGGAAGATATCGTGTCGGAAATTGACCGTGAAAACCAGATTATTACGGATTTACTTGCCCTTGTAAAGATGGACAAGAAGGTTCAGGAACTGAATATTGTCTCCCTGAATATCAATGATTTGACGGAGCTGATTTTAAAAAGACTGCGTCCTATTGCCCGGAAGAAGGATGTGGAGGTAGTCTTTGAAAGCATGCGTCCTGTGGTGGCAGAGGTGGACGAGGTCAAACTGACGCTGATTATGACGAATCTGGTGGAGAATGCCATTAAGTACAATAAGGAGCATGGCTGGGTCAAGGTAGAGTTGGACGCTGACCACCAGTATTTTACCTTCCGCGTCAGCGATTCGGGAATCGGTATTCCGGAGGACTCGCTGCCCCATATCTACGAGAGATTTTTCCGGGTGGACAAGTCCCATTCCCGGGAAATCGGCGGTACGGGGCTGGGACTTGCCATCACAAAAAATGCCGTGCTGATGCATCGCGGTTCCATTACCGTCACCAGCGTGGAGGGTGAAGGCACCGGCTTTACGGTGAAGATTCCTCTGACCTATATTGCGGGTAATACCGGTCAAACGGTTCAGAAGCGGGAGGAAGTGCAATGAGAAAAACAGTCGGATTCCTGTTGGCGGTTCTCTGCGGAATTGTGCTTACCGCCTGTGGGGAAGAAAAAAGAAACGGAGAGAATGTGCTGCAAATATATTATGTCAGCAATTCGGAGACAAAGGTGGAAATGCACTCTCATGAGATGGAGAGTACAGAGTCTGAGGATCAGCTGGATGAACTGATTCAATGTCTTTCCACCAACCCTGAGAAGCTGGAGTACAAGGCACCTCTTGTCATGGGCTTTCAACTTTTGAACGTCAGGCGGGAAGGTGGCAGGGTGCAGCTGGATGTGGACGCAGCCTATTTGGAACTGCCCACTATTACGGAAATTTTGGTGCGGGCAGCGATTGTGCGTACCCTGACTCAGTTGGAAGATGTGACCTATGTAGGAATTACAGTAGAGGGAAATCAGCTGTATGACAGTTTGGGAAATCTTGTGGGCTGGATGAATGCAGAACAGTTTATCAATAATGACGGCAACGAAATCAATACCTATGAGCCGGTCAGAGTGAAGCTGTATTTTGCCAGTGAGGACGGAACCAACCTGATAGCGGCATACAGAGAGAAACATTATTCCACAAACACACCGTTGGAGCGGTTTGTGGTGGAGGAACTGATTGCCGGACCTACCATTGAGGGCTTGTATCCCAGCATCAATCCCGCAACAAAGGTTATCAGCGTCATGACAAAGGACGGTATCTGCTATGTGAATCTGGATGAAAATTTCCTTACAGTGCAGGGCAATGTATCCACGGATGTTTCTATCTATTCCATTGTCAATTCACTGGTGGAACTGAGCAATATCAATAAGGTGCAGATTTTGATTAACGGCGAGGTTCCGACCACATTTGCGGCTACCGTCTTTGAGAGAAATCTGGATATCGTGACAACAAGAGATATGTAAAGCGCGAAAAGTCATTTTAAGTCGGTAAAGCTATTCTAAGTCTGTTGAGCTATTTTAAGTCGGCAAAATGCACCGGCATTTTGAATGGTACTCTCAAAAAGACGTTCTGCATGTTAGCCGGGGCATTTTGCCACTGTTATATCGGAAATTTTTCCACTGCTTAAAGTGAACGGAGGTATATATATGAGGAGACCGCTTTTTGCGGTGACTCTGCTCCTGGTGGCTGTTGCATGGATAAAGCTGGCGGCAGGCGGGTGGGATAACCCTCCTGCCACAGACTTCCCACCGGAACAGCCGGAGTCCGGCATGACGTTGTATGCTGTAGGGCAGGTTTGCAATAAGGAAGAGCAAGAAATCAGGTTACAATCTGTAACCTTTTATTTATCGGATAGTACATTTCAAAATTCAGTTAATTCGGAACAAAGTATTCCATATGAACAAAATAATTCAATTAAACAAAGTATTCAAGGTACTCCGTTTCAAGAAAGTATTTCGTCAGAACAAGGTACTCTGTTTCAAGAAAAATTGATTTGTGAACTTTCAGAGGATGCAGACATAATTCCTCTGGGAAGTACTGTTGCCGTAAGGGGAACCTTTACATTTTTTCCTTCTGCGGGAAATCCGGGAGAATTTGATTCGGCTGTCTATTATCGTTCTCTTGGTGTGGGAGGAAAGCTACGGAAGGCTGAACTTCTGGCAAAGAACGGAAAACGTTGGTATGTGAGAGAAGCGGCTTATAAGCTGAAACAGTACTTTTGCGCACGGCTGAACCGTATATTGCCTCCGGAGTACTCAGGAGTGATGTGTGCCCTCCTTTTTGGGGATAAATCAGAACTTGACGGAGAATTGAAGGATTTGTATAAGCGGAACGGTATCCTGCACATTTTAAGTATTTCATCCCTTCACATCACGATTATCGGCATGGGAGTGTATAAACTGTTGAGAAAACTCGGTATTCCAATCATTCCGTCAGCCATCGGAGGAAGCATGATTCTGTTGTTTTATGGTTTGATGGCGGGTTTTTCGATTTCGGCATGCAGGGCAATCGGAATGTACCTGCTGCGGATGGGGGCGGAACTGTTGGGGCGAAGCTATGACATGCTGACTGCGTTGGGAATTCTGGCGGCGGTGATGGTGTTGAAAAACCCTTACTATCTTCAGAATGCCGGGTTCCTATTGTCCTTTTCCTCCGTGCTGGGAATCGGCGCAGTTTATCCGGCTTTGGCAGGTTGTGGGAAAAAATGTGTGGGTCCGCGTTTCTACGGGGAAAAATGGTGGCGGATTCGGCTGAGAAGGCTGGGGCAGTACCTGAGAGAATCTTATCTGGCCAGTCTTTCCATTACACTTGCCACATTACCCATACAGCTATGGAATTATTATGAGGTGCCTATATATTCCGTGCTTCTCAATCTTCTGATACTTCCCATGATGAAGCCGCTCTTGGGGGCAGGATTCTTAAGCCTGATTCCGGGATTGGGTTTTGCCGGAATGGCAGACAGCCTGATTTTGCACATCTATGATTCTCTCTGTACTCTTTTTGACAGATTCCCTTTTCATACATGGAATCCGGGACGTCCACAGGGTTGGCAGGTAGCGCTGTACTACGGTATTTTGACAGCGATTGTGATTTGTGAGGAGAGGAGTAGGGAAAGGAAGAAGCAGAGAGAGGCGGAGGAGAGAAGAGAAAAGCAAGAAAGAGGAAAAAAGCAAGAAAGAGGAAAAAAGCAGTCAATAGGGAAGAAACTGATTATCAGGCAGTTGAAAAGAAATCTAAAGTACATTGCACTTGTAACTGCAATTATAATTCTTGGGGTATGCCCTGCATCCCGGAACCGAATTATCTTTTTGAATGTTGGGCAGGGAGATTGCTGCATAGTGCACACGGATTTTGGTGATACTTATCTTTTTGACTGCGGAAGCAGTAATCGTAGCAGCGTGGGCAAATATGTTCTTCTACCTTGTCTGAAGTACTACGGAATTTCAGAACTGGACGCTGTTTTTGTCTCTCATCCGGATGCGGATCACATGAACGGAATTAAGGAATTGCTGGAATTGGCGGAAGAAAATCATATTGAAGTGAAGCAGCTGGTGCTGCCGGCGGTGGAATTCGGGGCGAGACATGAACAGTTCGGGGAGTTGATTGCCGCAGCAGGGGGAACCGGGGATGAATCAGCAAACGGAAGGGGGGATGAGTCAGCAAATGTAAGAGGAAGTGAGCCGACAAACGTAAGGAGAAATGACAGGACACAAGGGAGCAGAAATAGTACAGCAGACAGAGCAACGAATGATACAGGTACCGGTATGCATGAGAAAATCAGGGTTGCATATCTTGCAGCCGGAGAGAGTTGGAAAAGCGGCAATACGAGGTTTCTCTGTCTTCATCCCGAGAGAGGCTATCCGGTTGATGACGTCAATGCTTATTCGATGTGTATCTACGCGGACTTTGGCTCTATTAGTCTGTTGCTTACCGGAGATGTGGAAGGAAAGGGGGAGAAAGATTTAACTAATGAACTGGCAGAGAGTTCCATTACCGATGTAACAATTTTGAAGGTAGCGCATCATGGCTCCCGAAACTCTACCGCCCGTGAGCTGTTGGAACAGATTCAGCCAAGGATAGCGGTGATTTCCTGCGGTGAAAATAATGTTTACAGTCACCCTCATAAAGAGACACTGGAACGTCTGGGCACGGTCGGGACGAGTGTCTACCGAACTGATCAATGTGGTGCTGTCATTGTTGAGATAAGTAAGTGCAATGCGAGGATTAGGGTGTATGAGAAGCCTGCAAGCGGGCACTATACCCCGGGGAAAAGGCGCGGCGGGGTATGAGAGAGCCTCAAGAGGTCGCCATACCCCGGAGAAGAGTCAGGGCGGGGTATGAGAGAGCTGCAAG
>JAEDMI010000198.1 GCA_016303085.1 Acetatifactor sp. | reverse complement strand
CTCTCACCTCCGGCTCCAATCACTCTACCCAGAGCAATCAATGATAACAGCCAAAAAACCTGTATCACAATTGCTCTCGTCATCTCCTGCCCTGCCAGATTTCCGCTGTAAATTCGAAAAGGTACATTTCCCATGGATGCAAATGGATTCAGTTCCAGAAGCCTCTGTACCTTTTCCGGGAAAAAAGGAAGGGGAATAATCTGTCCCGAGAAAAATTCCACCACCGAACAAAACAGGATACGGAGTCCGTCCCCGGATATGGTAAACAGGGAGGTAACATACACCAGCATATTCAGAGATACCATCACAAGAAGTCCCAACATCAGGGTAATTAAAAACCACATAAAAGCGTAGTGCGAAGCCGGAAGTCCAAGCCCGTAGCTCTTCGGCAGAAATACTGCCACAACCAATATGGGAATACACCTGAGCAGGGCACGGGATAATCTCAGGGCCACGCTCCTGACAAACCACATGTCATAGATATGTATGGGACGGCACAGCTCGTAAGCCAAATTGCCGTTATTTATGGTATCAAAGATTTCACCCTCAAACATCCATGCTCCGAAAAAGGCGAGGAAGGCCTGCTGGAGCCACACATAGGATGCCGTTGCCTCCATAGTCATGGGATAAGCGGTAGGGTCCGCCTCATAAAAGGCGTGAAATACCATGATTTCCATGAATCCCCAAAAAAACTGTGTGGTCATGCCCGCCAGCGCAGCTGTGCGATACTGTAAGCCGGTAATAAGCCGCAGCCGAAAAAAAGAAAAATATTTCTTCATAAGCCACCCCCTAAATCTCGTAGGTACGGTACAATTCCGCCAGTGTCTCGTCCATGCTCTCTCCGCCCCGTCTGATGTCCTCCAGTCCACCGTCCATCAAAATCTGTCCTTTGCCAATCAAAATGATGCGGCTGGCAAGAGCTTCAATATCCTGCATGTCATGTGTAGTCAATATCACGGTTGTCCCATGATTCTTATTGAGATTTTTCACAAACTCCCGAACCGCCAGCTTGGAAACCGCGTCCAGACCGATGGTAGGCTCGTCCAAAAACAAAATTCTCGGACTATGCAGCAATGATGCTGCAATCTCACAGCGCATACGCTGTCCCAGAGAAAGCTGCCTGGTGGGCGTTCTCAGCAATTCTTTTAAGTTCAGTAATTCTGTTAATTCTACGAGATTTTCCCGGTATACGGGTTCTGAAATGGAATAGATATCCTTCAAAAGTTCAAAGGAATCTATGACCGGAACATCCCACCACAGCTGGGAGCGCTGTCCGAAGACAACTCCTATTTGACTCACATGTTCGATACGGCTGCATCTCTCCTGCTTTGTCAACGGCACTTTGCTGCCTGAATTCCAGAGAAGCCTGCCGTCCACGGTTACATTTCCGCTGTCAGGGGTCAATATTCCGCTTAGAATTTTGATTGTAGAGCTTTTCCCCGCTCCGTTGGGTCCGATATAGCCCACCATCTCGCCGTCGTCAATGGTAAAGCTGACGTCCTTCAGGGCATGAATCTCCTCATACTCCCTGTGAAAGAGCGCCTTGCAGGCCTCGGAAAAGCCCGCGTTTCTTTTTGCAATCCTGTACGTTTTGCATACATGCTCCATCGTAATCATACTGCTTCCTCCTGGTAGTTTAGATTTTTGATATCCACTTTCCAAGTAGGCGGTGTCAAGCACACCTTGTCCGTCGGTTTTTGCCGACAGATACCTGCTATGAAATTGTCCCCCTCAAAACGCGAGGGAATTTCATAGTAACAAATCCTTCGTTACATGTCAACATGAATAATAACCTTTCATTGTTTCTCCTCACAATTTTTCCCGACGCCCATATGATAATACTAAGCAAAAAACTTGAAAGGAATCAAAATGCAGGACTATAAATATGATAACAACATTGACAAATTTCCTGTTGCTATGGCATATGTGCCCTGGCAGAGATTTGAAAAAATGTTTGATGATTTGGAAAAGGCCTATCACATCGGCACAATATTTCCTGAATTAGACAAACCTTTTACAGGAAGGAGATGTGTATAGTGGGCAGCAGGGAACAACTTTTAAATGACATCGGAATCGTGAGCTTTGTACTGGTAGACTTGGGCCTCTATCTGGATACCCATCCTTTCGACCGCAATGCCATGGAATATTTCAACCATTACAACCGCATCAAACATCAGATGGTAAAGGAATTCTCCATGAAGTACTACCCTCTTACCATGGATATGGCGGAAAGTAACAAAGAGTGGAGATGGGGAGCTGCTCCCCTGCCCTGGGAAGGAGCGTGCGGATAAATGTGGAATTATGAAAAAAGACTTCAGTTTCCGGTAAATATCAAGGAACCCAATGCGAAGCTGGCACAGGTTATCATCAGCCAGTACGGCGGGCCTGACGGCGAAATGGGCGCAAGCATGCGTTACCTCTCTCAGCGATATGCCACTCCCTACAGAGAGGTTGCCGGACTTCTGACCGATATCGGCACTGAGGAACTT
The DNA here is from genome assembly GCA_016303085.1 of Acetatifactor sp. Lineage (GTDB taxonomy): Bacteria > Bacillota > Clostridia > Lachnospirales > Lachnospiraceae > Acetatifactor. Next base: position 2,103 of record JAEDMI010000198.1, on the reverse strand, counting down.
GCTCATCTGGAGATGGTTGCAGCCATTGTGCATCAGCTCACGAGAAACCTTTCCATGGAAGAAATTGAGAAGAGCGGTTTTGCCCCCTATTACATCGACCACACTGTCGGTATATGGCCCCAGGCTGCAGGCGGTATACCGTTTAATGCGTGTGAGTTCCAATCAAAGGGTGATATCATTACCGATTTGCACGAGGATCTGGCAGCAGAACAGAAAGCACGCAGCACCTATGACAATATCTTGCGTCTGATTAAAGAGCCTGATGTCTGTGAACCCATCAAGTTCCTGCGTGAGCGCGAAATCGTGCATTTCCAACGTTTCGGCGAAGCTCTGCGTCTGACTCAGGATAAGCTGGATTCCAAGAACTTCTACTCCTTCAATCCCGGCTTTGATATGTGCAAAGACTGTGATGACTAAACAAATTTCATAAGAGACCGGGGTACCTTGGTAATAAGGTGCCCCCAAAATTACATCCATTCATTTCCATTGATATTCTCTTTTTCTTGTGCTACTATCATGTGTGTAACATTTCTGTAATATTAGCGTAATTATATTGTCACATTTATGCGGATAACAAAAAACATACGAAAGAGAGGTATATCAATGAATTTCTTACCATCTATGTTACTGGCAACTACAATCATCGGCGGAAGCTGCAACTTACCGGAAGGCTTGTCCGGACTTGAGGCACCTGACTTCTTCCCAACCTCCTGCAAGGAAAACTATGTGAATTGTCAGGTTTTTGTGGGAACATGTTCTGATTTGGAGAGCATTTTTGACTGTTTCCGCCCTTCATTTCCCGGTTTCGGAAATTGTGGCATCGAAACTGAGACTCCTGATGCAGAAATTCCCGGCGATGATGCCCATGTTCCCGATATAAAGCCCGAAGCTCCTGAAAACGGCTCTTCCGACGCCGGACAGGAGGCAGCAAAAAGTTTTGTGGAGCAGGTTGTTTCTCTGGTGAAATTTCCTACCGCGGTGCAGGTGAGAATATCGCCTGGGGCCAGCGTACGCCGGAAGCTGTGGTAAAAGCATGGATGAATTCTGAAGGACACAGAGCGAATATTCTTAACAAGAACTTTACTGCCATCGGTGTTGGTTACTATTTGAACGGTTCTACCCCTTACTGGGCGCAGTTATTTACTTACTAAATCTCTGAATAGTTGCTTTTAATAAGGGCATCCTATCCGTAAAACAGGAAAGGATGCCCTTATATTATAAATTCCTGAAAACATTCAACACCTCATCGACGAATTTACGAAGCAAAAAGATTAGCTTAACTGTTTTATCTTGACTCACCCATAAAGAACAATGCAATGGTACCGGGGCCGGCATGTGCTCCGATGGTGGGCCCGATATTATTAATCAGGAAATGCTCCATACCGAACCGCTCTTTAATCTGGTCACGGACATATTCCGCATCTTCCAGAGCGTCTCCGTGGCTGATGAACACATAGTCATCTTTGTTTTCCTGCTCCCAGGAACCCATCTTCTCACCCATGTAGTCCACCAGAGCATTCAAAGATTTCTTTCTGCCCCGCACCTTACCGATGAGAATCAGATGTCCATCATCATCCACATGGAGCTTGGGCTTGATAGATGCCAACGTGCCAAATACTGCGGCAGTTTTGCTGACACGTCCTCCACGGTAAAGATGGAACAAATCGTCCACGGTAAATACATGGACAAGATTTTTTATATGGTCGTTTAGCCACTGCGCTGTCTCCTCCAAGGTTTTCCCCTCATCCCGCATTTTAATTGCCTTATGTACAAGCAATCCTTCTCCCAGGGATGCACACCGGCTGTCTACCACCACGATTTTCACATCGGAATGCTCCTCCATAATCTCCTCCGCAGCAATACGCCCGCTGTTATAGGAACCGCTTAAACCGGAGGAAAATGCCAGATAAAGAATTTCTTTATTTTCCTTGATACTTTCTTCAAAAAATCTCTTTGCCTCGTCCGGATTGACCTGAGAAGTGGTTGGCATCTTTCCGTCCCGCATCATGGCATAGAATTCCTTCCAGTCCAGTTCCTTCTCTTTTCCATAGGCGACTCCGTCCAAAATGTAACTCAGTACCATATAATCCACATTGTTTTCCT